>NZ_JASJFB010000809.1:0-5311 GCF_030065455.1 Microcystis sp. M53602_WE12
AAGCTCGAATTATCCAAAAAGCGTCGGGATTTTACGTTTCGGTTTCCTTCCAATCTACGGAATTAGTTCCCGATATAACGGCCGGGAAAACCTGTTTAGGAATCGACGCGGGGATCGAAAGTTTTGTCGCTACTTCACGGGGAGATTTAATCAAAGCCCCTCGATTTTTGTTGAAAGTACAGAGTAAGCTTAAATTGCTACAAAGACGCTTGAAACATCAAGTCAAAGGCTCGAACAATTGGTTGAAACTCCAAGATAAGATAGCGAGATTACACGAAAAAGTGTCTAATACTCGTAGAGATTGGCATTTTAAGTTAGCTCATTACCTTTGTGATCTTGCTGATAATATCTTTGTTGAAGATATTAACTTCGTTTCGTGGTCTAGAGGAATCGTTAGAAAACAATCTCTAGATTCAGGCATCGGTAGTTTTATTAATGAGATACTACCGTTTGTTGTTTGGAAACGGGGGAAATATTATCTTAAAGTCGATAAAAACGGAACTTCACAGGACTGTCCTAATTGTGGCGCGTTCACTGGTAAAAAGTCGTTATCGGAAAGAGTTCACCGGTGTGATTCTTGCGGCCACATTGAACCGAGAGATACGGCATCAGCGAAGGTAATCGAGAACCGAGGAAAAAATGCGGTCGGACTGACCGTGTTAGAAAACGCTTGCGGAGGCGGTCGGTTGGGGGTCGTTCAGTTAAACCTGTTTGATCTAGTCAAGAGCAGATGAACCAAGAATCCCCCGCTACACCGCGCGAGCGGTTAGCGGGGGAGAGTCAATGGACATTTTAGTACAAACCCCTCACCGATCGCCCTGCGATCGCTATCTGAGAAAATTGCTCATTTTGTCATCTAGATTGCATCCTGATTGGAAACCTTTGGGTAATCTATGGGTACAGATACTCAAACCTCCCCTTCCTTGCTGCGTTCCTGATAGGGATATTTTTTTTTCTCATAAACTTTACAATATTTAATAATTGTTGTAATATTGGTTAAACAACCAAGGTTCTTACTACTTGCCATTTATGCCCATAAACTCTATATATAGCCAAAAAAAGGACTATAGAGGCAATTAAATCTTCAATTAGATTTCTCTATATCCTTGAGTGATCACTTACTAATCTCTTTACAAAACTAGAAAAAACCCTGATAGCATCTCCTTAACTGCCCCTGGGGAAGCGATCTGAAAAACGCCATCAATCCCTGAATATCAACCCTCAACCGACGCGCACTCATGAAAACCTCGAAAAACCCCACCGATCCAGTTCGCGCCTATCTCAGAGAAATTGGCCGAGTTCCCCTTCTCACCCATGAAGAAGAAATTCTCTACGCAAAACAGGTGCAAAGATTAATTTTTCTCGAAAAAATCAAGGAATCCCTAAGGGCGAAACTCGGCAGGGAACCCAGCGATCGCCAATGGTCAGAAGCGGCGGAAATTAGTGAAGAACAACTGCGTCGAGAATTGGGGGCAGGGGATTTCGCCAAACGCAAGATGGTAGAAGCGAACCTGCGTCTAGTGGTTTCCGTCGCTAAAAAATACCTAAAACGCAATCTAGATCTATTAGACCTCATCCAAGAGGGAACGATTGGGATGCAAAGAGGTGTGGAAAAATTCGATCCCACCAAAGGCTATCGCTTCTCCACCTATGCTTATTGGTGGATTCGCCAAGCCATCACCCGGGCGATCGCAGAAAAAAGTCGCACCATCCGTCTGCCCATCCACATCACCGAAAAACTGAATAAAATCAAAAAAGCCCAGCGTCAACTAGCTCAAGATAAAGGTCGCGCTGCCACCATTGCCGAATTAGCCGAGGAATTAGACCTAACTCCCAAACAGGTGCGAGACTACTTGGAAAGGTCCCGTCAACCCCTTTCCCTTGACTTAAAGGTGGGGGACAATCAAGACACGGAATTAGGGGAACTCTTGGAAGATACGGGACTTTCCCCCGAAGATTACACTGCCTATTCTTCCCTCCAAGTGGATTTGGAAAAACTGATGGCAGACCTCACCCCTCAACAAAAAGAAGTGATTTGTCTGCGTTTTGGTTTAGATAATGGGCAGCCCCTCACCTTAGCAAAAATTGGCGTTCGACTCAATATCAGTCGTGAACGCGTGCGTCAGATCGAACGAGAAGCGATCGCTAAATTAAGAAAACGCAAGGGCAACATCAGAGAATATCTAGCTAGTTAAGCTAGAGATAACCTAGAATTTGGGTCAAATTGAGCGTCTGGATAACAGCGAGAAAAATGACCCATTTCTAGATTCATCGGCGACTTTTCTCCGCTCTTATTTCTCTATTTAGGGTTTGCGGCAAAAAGTTTTTCCTGGGGGCAGGGTGTGGGGTGTAGGGTGTAGGGTGTAGGGTTTTAGCGATTTTGAGGGGGTAAATTACCTAATTTTCAGGGAAAAAGTCCAGGGATTTTCCCCCCGACCACTCCGGGATCTGGCACTTTTTGGAAACCAAAAAGTCTAAAAGTCTTACCCAACAAGGTTTTTAGATTTATTCAGCAAGCTCTATTTATTCAAGATATTTTTTCAAAAAGAGAGCTAATTTTTCTTTAGTGGCGACGGGAACAGAATCTAGACGGGTAAGAATAGCGTATTTAAGGGCAGAATGAGCGGCAGAAACGGGAGGATTAGCTACCAGACGGCGCACCGTTTCTTGGATAACTTTTTGGGCATTAATAGCGTTATGGTGTAGATTTTCGATCACCATTTCTACCGTGACATGATCGTGGTCGGGATGCCAACAATCGTAATCGGTAACTAGGGCTAAGGTAGCGTAGGCAATTTCCGCTTCTCGGGCTAATTTGGCCTCGGTTAAATTGGTCATACCGATCACGGTTGCCCCCCAACTTCTATAGAGATTTGATTCCGCTTTAGTAGAAAAAGCCGGCCCTTCCATACAGAGGTATGTACCGCCGCGATGCAAGGTAACTTCCGGTAGGTTTAAACTAGCGACGGCATCCCCTAAAATTTCGGCTAATTGGGGACAAATGGGATCACCAAAGGCAACGTGAGCAACAATTCCTTCCCCAAAAAAAGTCGCTATTCTCTCTTTAGTTCTGTCAATAAATTGATCGGGAATGACTAAATCTAGGGGTTTAACTTCGGCTTTTAGGGAACCAACGGCTGAAGCGGAAATAATATATTCAACCCCTAATTGTTTGAGGGCGTGAATATTAGCGCAAAAGGGTAATTCGGTCGGTAAAAAATGGTGATTTCTGCCATGACGCGCTAAAAAGGCGACTTCTGTTCCCTCTAAAGTACCGAGAATTAAAGCATCGGAAGGAGAACCAAAAGGAGTATCGAGGGATACTTCCCGCACATCCTTGAGGGCATCCATTTTATACAAACCACTGCCGCCAATGATGCCAATTTTTACCGTCGTCATAGTCTTGGAAAGAATTAGTTATCGTTGCCTTGATTTTACCATAATTGAGCGATTCCGTTAAGGCCTTACTTTTTCTTTTTCTTGCCCTTGAGGGAACCATTAATTAAACCATTAAAGCCATAAATTTCTTCAGTTCCCGCGATGGTAACTAATTCCACCTCTTTCGTGTCTCCCGGTTCAAATCGAACTGATGTACCCGCGGGAATATTCAGATGGGTTCCTTTGGTTAATTCGCGCTGAAACTCCAGGGCCTGATTAACTTCATAAAAATGATAGTGGGAACCCACTTGAATCGGTCGATCGCCTGTATTAGCCACAGAAACACGCAGGGTGTCGCGACCGACATTAATCTCGATCGCCCCGGATGGTGTGATAATTTCTCCCGGAATCATAGCTGCTAAAAATCTCCTGTTAGTGAATGGGATTGTGAACGGTAACTAATTTAGTACCATCGGGAAAAGTCGCTTCGATCTGCACTTCCGTAATCATTTCCGGGATACCTTCCATTACCTCCTCGCGAGTTAATAAAGTAGTGCCGTAACTCATCAATTCAGCCACGCTACGACCTTCCCTCGCACCCTCGAGGATGGCGGCGCTAATATAGGCGATCGCTTCGGGATAATTTAACTTGATCCCGCGATTTTTGCGTCTTTCGGCGAGCAGTGCCGCCGTGAAAATGAGTAATTTATCTTTTTCTTGGGGCGAAAGTTGCATAGATAGGCCTTTTTTTACACAGGTGCTAGGGTTATTGTAGTTCTTGGCCGGATAGTTGTAGCGATCGAGTTGTGAAAATTTATCTTGAATGTCCGGTCATCCTATCCATTAGTCAGAGCTTTCTTAACAAAAAGAGAAGAAACTTAAAAAAAGGGGAAACGATTGATAGGTATAGTTTTGAAAGAAGGAATCAAGGTGGAGGTGAGCAAAAAAAATGGAGAAATGGGCAGCCCAAGAATTACAGTATGCAGACCTAGGGGACACCAGAAGAAACTAATAAATCTTCAAGAAGCTTTGGAATTACACTTTGAACCGCCTTGTGCAACAGTTATTCCTCAATTGCAGAAAATCACTGTACGGGCGAAGCATTTGGGCATAACCTATCGCTCAAATCCTAGATTTCCTATCCGAATGCTTCGCCCCTACCCCGACCAATGTTTAGGCTATGCTAAAATGGTGATAAAAGCATAGAATCCTATTTAGTTTAATTAGTTGAAACTGAATCAGAGAAAGTTATGTTAACAGAGATAAATATTGGCACTTTTATAAAAAGCGATCCCAAAATTCATGGAGGTTGTCCTATTATTGCGGGAACTGCTGTTACTGTACGAAGAATAGTGATCTGGTATAAATTAGGATATAGTCCTGAAGAGATTGCCGATGAAATACCTCATCTTTCTTTGGCACAAGTTTATGCCGCTTTAACTTACTATCATACTAATAAAGAAACAATAGAATCAGAAATGGCAGACGAAACTGCGGAAGCAGATCGCCTTGAAGCATTACATTATTCTCCTTCCTAATTATGAGTAGAATTAGCTTATATATGGATGAAGATTCCACAGCGTTCAAAAGGCTTTAGATAATCCGACTTGTTTCAAAACTGCATTAGCAGTATGGCGTGATTTAATACTATTATCAACTACAAATCTTCTTTCTGTCAGAGGACTATACCAAATTTCATGATCTCCTTTCCCTTGACGGGTGGTGATTCGGTAGTAGTGATGGCGGCTTAATCCTTTGCTTTGCTTTGCTGTGCATTGTAGTCATGGATAAAATACCAAAGGGCTCCCCAACGTGATTCTCCATTTTTTTAGAGAAAGATAGACTCTCTCTCACCAGCCGAGAAATCCTTGGTCGAAAGGTATTATTTAATCTTTCAATAGGATTAGTTTGACCAGTTTCTTGACCGACTGGT
>NZ_JASJFB010000257.1:0-4903 GCF_030065455.1 Microcystis sp. M53602_WE12
AGTCTTGCCCGATAAGCATTTCACGATTCCATAAGCAAAAATTATCACACAAAGTCGAGAAGAGCCAGTCATGAGCAAGCTAGAGGTTTAAAGACTGAGCGGGTTCCAATTATTTTTATTCATAAATATTTTACACAATTCATACCAGGTAAGCAAGAGGGCTACGCCACTACTACCAAATCATTACCATCTTAGATAGTCAACAACTCAGTTTCCTCTTATCAAGAATAATTTCTAGTCAGCTTGCTCCCATCCCCGATTCTTTTCTTAGCTTTTTGCCTGCCGTTGTATCGATCTATTTTAAGCAAGAGAAGCTGAGAACCCTTGTGGGCAGGCTTTTGAACTTAGCTTGTGTCCGTCTGGGCCAGTTTTCCTAGCCATTGCCCCATAACTGATATATTTCCTGAAAAACTGGGCAATCTAGGACTAGACAGCATCGTGATAAGGGGGATAAGACCTTGGACTCCGCTAACGCTCAGAAAATTCTCGGCTATTTCATCGAAGAAGCCAAAGAACACCTGGAAACTTTGGAACAGGGGATTTTAGACTTAGGCAATCTCGTGAACAATACTGAACAGATGAACGAGATGTTTCGTGCCGCCCATTCCATTAAGGGGGGAGCGGCCATGTTAGGTTATGGCAGTATCCAAAAAACTGCTCACCGTCTTGAGGATGCTTTTAAAATACTGAAAGAAAATCCCATACAAGTGGATAAAAAATTAGAATCTTTGTTCCTCAAGGGTTATGATCTGCTTCAGATATTGATCGATAAGCTGTCCAGTCCATTAGGTTTGCAAGCCGAGGAAGCTAACGCTATCCTTAAAAAAGGTGAACCGACTTTTGCCGAATTACAGGCCCATCTTAACTATCTTCTCGACCCCCAAAAATTTACCCCAGCTGTTGCGACAGCGTCTTCTATCTCCATCCGCGTCAGAGATATCCTCAAACAGATGTTACAACTGTTCAAACAGGAAGAAACCAGTGCTTCCCGTCAGCAATTACAAAAGTTAACTTTATCTCTGTCTCAATTGGCTTCAGAACAGCAAAAGTGGCAATATTTAGTTAAAAATGCCCAATCAGCCCTGGCTAACCCCAAACATTCCTACCGCACTCTCGCCCCGGTTATTATTAAAGAATTAAAACAAGCCGGTGATTTACTAGAATGGGGTCGCGGGGAAGAAATCACCGTCAGTCAGGAATTGCAATTATTAGCCGCCGCCAAATTACCACAAATCCTAATTACCCTAGAACCGGAATTAGTAGCTAGTACCCTGCTGCAAATGTTCAATCGCCAACAGGTCTCGCAACTGGTACAGTTATTAAAAACGAGACGTTGACATCTGCCCGGGTGTAAAAAGCTGGGGGATTCCCACAAGAATAAACTTAATTGTTTTTAATTTTGGTGAGTTAGGAAGATATGTATTTAATTGTGCGCCAACCGAGTTGGCAATAATCCCAGAGGGTGAATTGGAATAGAGCCAAACCAGAAAAAGCTAAGATATGGCAAGATAAAAACTTAATGCTGACGGCTGACCCATATCAGACCTGATGCAGTATCTCTTGAGTCACCGGTCAAGCTGGGATTTACTGAGAGTAAGCAATCTGCTAGAGTTTTAACGTTCGTTAAATTTCTCGGGCAGAGAAAACAAAAAAACCATAATGGTGTTACTGGGTGTGTGGAAGTGCTTAAAAATCTCAATTTTTCGGGGCGATATTCCTCGCTGGCTCTGCTGCTGGCTATTTTCGGATTATTTCACGGGACGGTAATGGCCGAAGAAGAACCGCAAGAAATGGTTTTTCCCCGC
Source organism: Microcystis sp. M53602_WE12 (assembly GCF_030065455.1). Classification (NCBI taxonomy): domain Bacteria; kingdom Bacillati; phylum Cyanobacteriota; class Cyanophyceae; order Chroococcales; family Microcystaceae; genus Microcystis; species Microcystis sp. M53602_WE12. Next base: position 1,806 of record NZ_JASJFB010000257.1, read on the forward strand.
ATCGAGCAGATAGTACAGTCGCCTCCTGCGACGGGAGAAACTACGCCACCCGTGGCAGCACCGACGGAAACCCCGACGGAAACCCCAAGCCCTGCAGAAACTCCCACAACAGCCCCACCGGTGCCGGCGGAGGAGTCGCGAGTTTTGGTGGCCGAAGTGGTAGTACAGGGGGCCGATCGAGAATTAGAAAATCTAGTTTATAATACCATTCGCACCCGACCAGGACGAAGCACGACTCGATCGCAATTACAAGAAGATATTAACGCCGTTTTTGCCACGGGCTTTTTTGCCGATGTGCGGGCAGTTCCCCAAGATACGCCCCTAGGGGTGCGAGTCACCTTTGAGGTGCAACCTAACCCCGTTTTTCAGGGTGTACAGATTCAAATTGCCCCGGAAACCATGGACAAATCGATTTTACCTGCCGGGGTGGTCGAGGAAATTTTCGCTAGTCAATACGGCAAAACCCTGAATTTACGGGAATTACAGGCGGGGGTAAAAAAAATCAATGACTGGTACAGTAAAAACGGCTATGATCTGGCCCAGGTAATCGGTGCGCCGCAAGTCACTCCCGATGGTAGGGTGATTTTGGTCATTTCCGAAGGTTTAATCGAAAAAATTCAAGTACGCTACTTTAACGTCGAACAGGAACCAGTCAAGGGTAAAACCAGAGAATTTATCATTACTAGGGAAATGCGCCTAAAAGCGGGGGATATTTTCAACCGCAATACCGCCCAACAGGATTTACAGCGTGTTTTCGGTCTCGGTTTATTCGAGGATGTGCGTCTGTCTTTTTCCCCCGGCAGCGACCCAAGGGAGGTGATTGTTAACGTCGATGTGGTGGAAGGTAATACTGGTTCCCTGGCTGCTGGGGGTGGTATTAGCTCGAATGCGGGCTTATTCGGCACTGTAAGCTATCAACAGCGCAATTTTGGCGGTAATAATCAAACTTTAGGGGCAGAAGTCCAGTTAGGGGAACGGGAATTTTTATTTGATCTGAGTTTTTCCGATCCTTGGATTGCCAAGGATAATTTCCGCACTTCCTACACGGTGAACGTTTTCCGGCGACAGTCGATTTCTCTGGTTTATGATGGGGAGAATTCCTCGATTCGGACGCTTAACGATAATGATAGTCCCCGTATCGTCCGGACGGGTGGTGGTATTACTTTTGTCCGTCCTTTGGCCCCCGATGTGTTTACGAAACCAAAATGGGTGGTTTCCCTAGGCTTTAACTATCAACAGGTACAGGTGCAAAATGCCAATGGTGACATCTCCCCCCTGTCTGCACCTCTCAATGGTTTTGGCAGTCAACAACTGGCTTTTAGTTCCTCTGGGATCGATGATCTACTTTCCCTAAATATTGGCGCTATTCGAGATTTTCGCGACAATCCCCTGCAGCCCACCAGTGGCTCTTTCCTGCGTCTAGGTTTAGAACAAACTATTCCGGTCGGTTCTGGCAGTATTTTCGGCACTCGTGTTCGGGGTAGTTATAGTTACTTTATCCCCGTTCGGTTTATTAATTCCTTTAATCTCTTTGAAACCGATATTTTTAAAGGTCAGCAATCCCTCGCTTTTAATGTGCAAGCAGGGACAGTATTAGGCGATTTACCCCCCTACGATGCTTTTATTGTGGGGGGTAGTAACTCTGTACGGGGTTACGCCGAGGGAGAAGTGGGTAGCGGTCGCAGTTATTTCCAAGCGACGGCCGAATATCGTTTTCCCATTGTCGCAATTATCGGGGGGGCGTTATTTGTCGATTTCGGGACTACTATTGGTTCCCAAGGCGATGTCCCCGGTCAACCCGGGATTGTCCGGGATTTACCCGGTACTGGTCTCGGTTACGGTTTAGGTGTTCGGGTACAATCTCCCGTCGGCCAAATTCGGGTTGACTTCGGTTTTAATGTCGATGGTGGTTCTCGTCTCCATTTCGGTATCGGGGAACGATTCTAATCAGTTATCAGTTATCAGTTATCAGTTATCGATAAATTTAGTTATTTTTGCTGTTCACGGATAAAAGCTTTATTACTTAATAATTATGGTTTCTACTATCGCTAAACAATTTGAATTATCGGGAATTGGACTGCATTCGGGGGAGATAACAAGGGTGCGCGTCTGTGGGGCAAATCCGGGGGAAGGACGTTATTTTGTCCGCAGAGATTTAGCCAATCAACCGATTATTCCCGCTCTAGTTTCTTCGGTTTACCAAACAACTTTATCAACGGAATTGAGACGAGGAGAAGCAAAGGTTAGAACCGTTGAGCATTTATTGGCAGCCTTAACCGCTTTGGGGGTAGAGGATGCTCGCATTGAGGTGGATGGTGCGGAAATTCCCCTCCTTGATGGTTCGGCCAAAATCTGGGTAGAAGCGATCAAAAATGCTGGTTTAGATAACTCTTTTTCTCCATCAGATTTAACTATTTCTCAACCGATTTGGTTGTACGAAGGAGATGCTTTTGTGGCGGCGATTCCTTCCCCTGAATTACGTTTTACCTACGGCATCGATTTTACCTATAAACCGATCGGTAATCAATGGTATAGTTGGAGTCCTGATCGGGAAAGTTTTAGTCAAGCGATCGCATCAGCCCGGACTTTCGGTTTTGCCGATCAAATTGAATATTTACAAAAGGCTGGTTTAATTAAAGGAGGCAGTTTAGAAAATGCTTTAGTCTGCGATCAAAATCAATGGTTAAATCCTCCTTTACGCTTTGATAATGAGCCAGCAAGACATAAATTATTGGACTTAATTGGTGATTTGAGTTTACTGGGAACTATTCCCACCGCTCATTACATGGCTTTTAAAGCCAGTCATAAACTTCACGTTCAATTAGCGATCGCAATCACAAAATACAAGAATGAATGTTCTACCTTAAGTTGATGCAACAACACTCAAATTTTAGATCATCAAACTAAGTGGTCTGTCAAGATGTTATTGACGGATACAATCTTTTTACCCACATTCCGCACCCTAAAGTGTCACATTGAAAATTTTATCTAAATCGTCAAAACGATTGCCGGCTCTGAATTACAGGCTAATTTGTTTGCCCAGCAGATGCACAATTAGCCCTAAAAATCTGATAGCTCTGATACCAAATTATTGAGAT
>NZ_JASJFB010000105.1:0-9809 GCF_030065455.1 Microcystis sp. M53602_WE12
ATTCCTGGACTTTTTCCCTGAAAATTAGGTAACTGACTACCTCAAAATCGGTAAAACCCCACACCCCACACCCCACACCTCACACCCTGCCCCCACGAAAAACTTTTTGCCGCAAACCCTAGCTAAATCGGACAGCAAGCTAACTCAGCAATTTAAGCGAAAATGCTGCCATTCTCTAGGATGCCATTCCGGGTTAATCTGGGTTTCGGACGCAATTTTTCGATGACTAAATTTTAAGAGGCAGTATGGAACGCACTTTCTTAATGATTAAACCCGACGGTGTGCAGCGCAATCTGGTGGGGGAAATTATTCAACGCTTTGAAACTAAAGGTTTTACGCTGGTTGGGTTGAAAATGATGCAGGTTTCTAGCGAATTAGCGGAAAAACACTACGCTGTTCATAAGGAAAGACCCTTTTTCCGTTCTTTAGTCGATTTTATTACCTCCTCCCCCGTGGTGGCCATGGTTTGGGAAGGAGAAGGAGTAATTGCCTCCGCTAGAAAAATTATTGGCGCCACTAATCCCCTCAATGCTGAACCTGGTACGATTCGCGGTGATTTTGGCATTAGTGTCGGACGCAATCTTATCCATGGGTCCGATGGTCCAGATACCGCCAAAGATGAAGTTAGTCTCTGGTTTAGCGATGCGGAATTAGCTAATTGGACTCCCGCAATCACTCCCTGGGTGGTAGAATAAACCCCTTTGAGGCAGTCAGGAGCCGGTCGTCAGGAGACAGGAGACAGGAGATGGCTTTTATTTATTCTCTCCTCTCCCCTTTCCCCACACTCAACCCCTAATCTTGCGACTTATGACCGTAGAATCCAGCTTACAACAGTTAAAAAGAGCTTCATCGGGACGATTACCCAGCAGTTACGGGGTCTATTTTAAGAATACCCTTGTGGCTCTCTGTCATGCTCTTGAAGATCATATCTTGCAAACTAGCAGCCCAGACAGTACAAATAAACCACTGGTTTTAGTCACCTTTCAACAGGGAAAATGGTATTTACAGGAAGCTGAGCGCTATTTAGATATCGCTCGCTCTTCTCGTCATATTGCGATCGCTGCCGTGGCCGATAGTGGTTTTTCTGAGCATAAAACCGGCAGTTTAGAGAATGTTTCGCTAGTTAACTTAGATAATAGCGATAGTTTGGTGAATGAGTGGAATTTAATCATTCTTTCCCCCGATTACGCCTCCATGGTACTCTGTCATGAGTTATCCCCAGAAGAATACCGGTCCGATAGTCAACCCCAAATAGACACGGAGCGAAAATTCTACGGTTTATGGACATTCGATCGCGATTTAGTCGAAAAAGCCGCTAGGATCTTAATTGAGCGTCTGCATCCCTATAATCCCAGTCTAGCGGCCGATTTAAGCAGACAACAGCAGGAAATTAGTCAAAATATTAATCCCATTCCCACGGATTTAACCGGAGTAGTCTCTCGCATTGTCACCTATCTGCAAACCAGTCAACAGCAGTTAGTCACCGTCAGCAGACAAGCACGAGAATTAAGCGACTTAGAAGGACAAGCATCCCGTTTAAATAAAAATTTAGCCGCTAATAAACTGCAAGCTTTTCTAAGAATGGCTCAAAAGGTCGATGAAAGAGATATTGATAATCCCCTTGCTTCCCTACAGGTGGCCGCTTTAGCGGAAATGTTGGGACAATTGCTCGATTTACCCACCCTGAGATTGCGACGCTTACGATTAGCTGGTTTATTATACCGCATCGGTCTAGCGGAGGCTCCGATCGAAGTTTTTAGACAGCGTGCCAGTCAGTTAGAGGGAGCAAATGCGTTATTTTGGCGGGATAGATCGGTGTTAGGCGCACAATTACTCGCCACTATGCCCGAATTAGCCCCAATTCAACAGATTATTTACCATGAGTTTGAATACTGGGATGGTAGCGGTGTTCCCAACGGCTTAAAAGGGGAAGAAATCAGCCTAGAGTCGAGAATTTTAGGATTATCAGCCTATTTTCAGGAATTAACTCAACCGCGAGGCGACCGACTAGCTCTAGATTTAGGAGAGGCCCTAGAGCGCTGTCAAAATTATAGCGGGATTCGTTTTGATCCCGCTTTGGTAGAAAAATTAAGTTCGGTAATTCGTCTGTGCGAAATGGGATGGATGCAATTACCCGATCGCCCTAGTCAAGTCCCCGCCGTCTGGTTAGAATCAGTTTAGATTAGGGTCTGCGGCAAAAAGTTTTTCCTGGGGGTAGGGTGTGGGGTGTGGGGTGTGGGGTGTAGGGTTTTACCCATTTTCAGGGGGTCAATTACCTAATTAATTTTCAGGGAAAAAGTGCCTAAATTTCCCCCCCGATCACCCCAAGGTCTGGCACTTTTTGATGGGAAAAAAGTCTAAAATTTTTACCCAACAAGGTTTTTAGATTTATTCAGCAGACCCTAGATTAGACTCCGATTAAACTCTGCATGGCACGTCTCATATTAGCCGGTTTAAAAGCTGCCATGGCTGCGGTCGGTTCATAGCCGCAATGTACCATACAATCGGCACATTGCGGATTGCCACTGGCCCGACCATAGTTATCCCAATTGGTTTCTGCTAAAAGTTCCCGAAAGCTTTTGTAATGACCTTCGTTGAGCAGATAACAGGGTTTTTGCCATCCTAAAAGACTATAACTAGGACTACCCCAAGGAGTGCATTCATAGTCCTGTTCACCGATGAGAAAATCGAGAAAGAGAGGATTATGGTTAAAATTCCACTTTTTCTGACCTGATTTCCAGGGTGAGAGAATTTCTCGGAATAAAGCTCTGGTTTGCTCCCGTTTTAAGAAACTATCTTGATCCGGGGCCCACTCATAACTATAACCGGGGGAAATCATCATACCATCGATACCCAAAGTAGCGAGAAAATCGAAAAATTCCTGCATTTCTTGCGGTTCTGTGCCTTCAAAAACCGTGGTATTAGTAGTAACCCGAAAACCTCTCGCTTTCGCCGCTTTAATCCCTTGTACTGCCTTATCGAATACTCCCTCTCGATCCACACAGCGATCGTGATGTGCTTTGAGACCGTCCAGATGGACACTAAAGGTAAGATAGGGTGAAGGAGTAAATTTATCCAGGCTTTTTTCCAACAACAGAGCATTGGTGCAGAGATAGACAAATTTTTTTCTGTCCACTAACCCCTTGACAATTTCATCGATTTGTGGGTGTAAAAGCGGCTCGCCCCCGGGGATGGAAACCACGGGAACCCCGCATTCTTCCACCGCTGCGAAACATTCTGCTGGGGTAAGATGATTGCGGAGGATTTCCGGGGGATGTTGAATCTTACCGCAGCCAGTACAGGCTAAATTACAGCGAAATAGGGGTTCTAGCATTAAAACTAAGGGAAAACGCTTTTTTCCTGCTAGACGCTGTTTCAAGATATAGGAAGCAACCACTAAAGCTTGTTGCAGTTGGACAGCCATTTGCTCACACCAAAAGGATTCTAAGTAATTATAGACTGTTAAGTAGTTGGACAAAAGTCAAGTTAACTGTGGGGTAAGGAGTCAGTAGCCGGTCGTCAGGAGTCAGGAGTCGGTCATCAGGAAGAATTGCGGCAATTTACATTTCTTAAGATAGACAACAGAATTTATGTCCGACTACTTAACAGGGCATCAAGGCATAGGAGCCTAGAAAATGGCAAAATAAATAAAAGCTGAGGGCTTTTTTCCTGTTTACTTGATTATCACCTTGATCTAGCTTATGGCTCCAAGACTACTGACTTGAAAGTGGGAAGTGGGAAGTGGGAAGTGGGAAGTGGGAAGTGGGGAGTGGGAAGTGGGGAGAATAAATAAAAAAGTCTCCTGACTCCTGACTCCTATCTCCTGACTCCTGACTCCTATCTCCTGACTACTGACTCCTAACCTTAACGACAATTTTTGATTTTTACCAGAGGTCTATTATGAGTTCTTTAGGCGATCGCTTTAAGAAATTTGCGGGTAAAACTCGCTATGTGGTCTGTCGCTTATTTTTGCATCTCTACGGCCAAGAAATCGCACCGCTGATCGGTATTCTTAATCGTACCGGCCGGGAAGCGATCGATTCCGAAGGGGATTTAGAGGTCATGGGAGAGGGTTTAGTAGAAATTTGTCAAAATCTGCTGCCGATGAACCTCTATTGGTTTTCTGTGGCTAATGAGGGCGATATTTTTTGGAGTGAGGGGGAAGCGGGAGACTACGTTAACGAACTGTTTACCGATTCCGCGGCCAGATACCTAAGTGAATCGGTGTCTTCACAAGTGGGGGAAAACGAACCCTTAACTTTACCCGTCACCGATAACTTAGTTGTTATGATCACAATAGCATTCGAGGGTGAGAGTGCTGGTTTAGAAACTAGCCTAGCCGATCGAGAGGCCCTGGAAGATGGTTTAAAATCAATAATTAACCTCCACTACCAAGGTCGGCTGCGTGCGATTCAGGTACATTTTTCTCCTGCTCAATTGGGAGATGAATTGACCAATGAGCAACTATTACTCAATTTCCCCGAATTACTGCCTTTATAGTCTTAATTTTGCCCTTATGCTGCGCCAAGTAACGACAATCCTTTTAATTCTTACCCTTTGTTGCACAACGGTGGCCTGTGGTTCCTCATCAAATCAAACTCAGTCACCGTCAGCTAATAACAGTAGTGTAAGACAAGAATCCAATCAGGTTAGTAGCGGTCGCTACGAGGTGCAACAAGCTACCTACGATGACGGAGATGGCACTTATACCTTAATGCTGTTAAACACCCCTGGGGGGACTTCTCCCCTCTTTCGCACCACTAACCTGCAAATGGCTAGATTAAGCGATGAAGCTATCGCTAAAGGGGAAAAAACCGCGGTGGAAATCAACGGTGATCAGGCTACCCTGTACATGACCGAAGATTTTAAAATTGAGTATGTCCATAATGTCACGGAAGTGCGGAACAATCCCCAAACCGGACAACAGGAAACCGTAGTGATTCGGCAAGAATCGAGTTTTTGGAGTCCTTTTTTCGGTGCTGTTGCTGGTCAAGCTTTGGGTAGTTTGCTCTTTCGTCCTCAATACTACGTTCCTCCCCTCTATACTCCGGGGGGTGTAATGACCGGTTTTGGTGGTTACGGTTCCACCTATAATCAGGCAGTGGATCAATACCGGACTAAACATAATAGTCCACCTCCGGCGGTCAAAAATCGGCAAACTCTCCGTTCTACTGGCAATTTACGTCGTTATCCCAGTAATACTTCCTCTAGTCCCAATCGCAGCACCACAACCACCACCAAACCCAGTGGTTCTGGTTATGGTTCCAGTACCCTGAAGAATTCGGGTAAATCTGATAATGTCAAACGTTCTCCTAGTTTCGGTTCCTCTGGTTCCCGTCGTACCCCTAGTCGCAGTGGTTTCGGCAGCAGCAGACGCGGCCGACGTTAGGAGGATTTGACTGGAGTGGTGGAAGATTAATCCTGTCTTCCCCACCTCAGAGATTGGGGATGGCAGCTACTTAGGGTTTGCTGAATAAATCTAAAAACCTTGTTGGATAGGAATTTTAGACTTTTTCCCCATCAAAAAGTGCCAGACCTTGGGGTGATCGGGGGGGGGAAATTTAGGCACTTTTTCCCTGAAAATTAGGTAATTGACCAGATGAAAATCGGTAAAACCCTACACCCCACACCCCACACCCCACACCCTAACCCCACCAACAAACTTTTTCAGCAGACCCTACTTAAGAAGCAACCATTTTGCGAATTTCCGAATAGAAAACCGTCTGGCGATCGCCATTGGCTGACTGGATAATACTGGTACGCAATCTCAGATTAGGACTAGCAAACCAGATTCTTTCCTCGATACGATGGTGATTATCCTCGATGGTTAAAGTCAAAGCTTGATCGCTGCTGAGATGATATTCTCCCAGCGCTGCCGATTTACCGTCCGATTTGATTAATTTTCCTTGCCAAGAATTCCCTGAGGGTAGCCAAACTAAATAGCTAGAACCGATTTTTTTCGGTTGTCCATAGTCCACGGAATTATCCCAAGTCGCTTTCCATCCCCCTAGATTGGCCTGGGACTGACAGTTATTTTCTAAACATAATTGCACCACATCGGCAGCATCGGCAGCCAGCAAATCGATGGTGATTTCTGCTTTATTATTGGCAACTTTTTGGGCGGCTAATTGATAACTGGTACGCTGAGAAAACCATTTACCCGCACAGAGATTAATAAATTCTTGAATGTCCATGAATGGCTTTAGGCAAAAATTGTTCGCTTTGGAAGAATAGATTATTTATTCTATCCTATCCCTAGACGTGGGCCAATTTTTGCAAGGATAAACGGGCCGCTTCGCGCACTTGCGGATGTTCGTCTTTGACCAAAAATTTTAAGGCTGCGATCGTTTTTTCCGCCGGAAGATGGCCTAAAGCTTCCGCTAATCGCTGCCGGATTAACCAGTCATCGGAGTTAACAAAAGTTAAAAGCTTCTCGACGGTTTCCACTGCTTTGATTTCCCCAAGGGCAGCAATAGCGGCCTGTTGAATAACCGCTTCGTTACTATCGAGAGCCGATAATAACACCTGTTTAGCCCGAATATCGCCCAAATTGCCCAAAGCGACGGCGGCACTAAAGCGGACTAACCATTGCGTGTCTTCGTAAAAAGCCCGTTGTAGGGGTTCAAAAGCGCGAATATCTTCTAAATAACCTAAAGCCCCCGCAGCATCGGCGCGAATGCCATAATCGGCATCATTGGCTAACAAATCCACCAGAATAGGAAAGCATTCCTCGGTTTGTTTGACTCCCAAAGCAAAGACAGCCATCGATCGCACTGGCAGCATTTCATCATAAAGGACTTTTTTGATCAAGGGTACAGCTTCCTCCGGGGTCACTTCTCGCAGGGATGCCAAGGCCAGCAGACGATCTTTAGAATTGCTACTTTCTAACTGGAGGGCAATGGCTTGTGTATCAGGCTTACTCATTTTTGTCAACCACTTGTAATATTTCTTTAATTCTAACGCAATTCTTGGCAATTCAGAAACGAGAGCGGGGAAAGGATTTCTTGAGGATTTCTTAAGGATTGAGGCGAGAGTTGACTTCCTCCGGGAAACTATAATTTAAGTATGGTAATACGATAAATGCTAGGCTTTCTGATAGATTCAGGAAAAAAATATAAAGCCCCACTCCCCTTCAGGTCAGCGAGGTTGAGATTAAAAAAAACAGATAGCCTAGGGCTAATTAGCTTGTCTAGCGGCAACTGCCACACCTAGACAAGCGGGGGGTGTTATGGTGGAAAATCGAGTTTTTAATACTGGTTCTTTGACTCTAGACACGGAAAAAGAGCATATCTTTGTGTCCGTGACTCCAGACTATCAAAAAGGCCCCGGCATTCAACGGGATGGTATAACTCCTCCCAGAATGCAGGATCCTCATGCAGTGCCGGATATAATGTATAATCGACTTGGTCAAATTGCTATTCCTGGCCTAGACTCTACGACCAATGCTTACGAGCAGAGAGCGGGTACTTGGACACTTTATCAACATCTCAAAGAATTCTGCGATCAGCGAGGACAGGATTGGCTCATTATTGGCGCCCAAGGTTGTGGGGATCTAACGATGAATCCGTGGCATCTTGCCTATCTTGGCCCTAATTACTACATAAAATCCTTGCAAAATCAATTATGTGGGATGTTTCTCCCCGGAGGCTATCAAGAACCGATCAATCAGCGCATCTATCGGTGTTTGGTCAAATGGTGTGATGCTATGGCTACACACCTCGGCCATCGTTATGAATTTTTGGATTTAAGGTTTATGGCTGGAGGCGCAAATATAATACAGATTAACGATCCGCAAGTGGCTCGCAGATATAATCGTCATTTAGCAGGACTACCGGGATACGATGCTAATTTACAGAATATCGCCCCATTTTTAGAGTTTGCCCTAGGGGGAAAAACTATCATTCAACAAGGTGATGTGGTTCCCCTATTTACTGCTATCGATCGATTCCAAGATGTACGCCATATTTTTTGCCTGCCTTATCAAGTTCCATGTGCGGGGAATTTTATGGGGCAGGTTATTAATACAATTAACTTGGGGGAATATCAACTCTACGGCGATTTGAATGCCAGGCGTGCCGCTTTAAACGGACCGATTATCGTAGAAACTCAATTAATTTCTCCCGGTGGTTTTCTGAACATCAATCTGGCTAATCCTGCTGTCGCGAGGGAATTAGATGAACAGCAGTTTAAACGGGTTGATTTTTCTCCGCGTCGGGCGGGAGAATATTTTCCTTACCCCGGAGGAGATACGGTAGAGATTTACTTTCCCAAGAGCATCTATCCTTTCGGAATTTTGGGAATGTCCGGTCAAAAAATTATCTGTTTTGCTTCCTCGGGATTATCGGCAAGGATCGGCAATACCCTAGAAGGGATTACCTTAATTATGAGCGATGGATTCGGTGCGGAAGAAGCGATGGTTTTAGACGAAGGATGTGACGTTTTTCAAATGATCAATCCCATGAGTGATGATCATGCTTTCACTTATACCAACGATGAATTATTGGATAGAGTCTTAGCTTTTACCCACGATCAAATGCTTTCAGATACGGCTGCAAGCACTAGAAATCCGGTGAATGGTCCCGCATTAGGTGGAGACATGAGACAATGGCCTCTCAATCAAAATTTATTGAACCAAGTGGAAATTGATTATGGCATTAGAGCAGCTGGTCTAGATTATACAGATATCTTTCCGGTCAGGTTAAGTCGCTCGCAAATCAGAAGTATTTTGATTGTTGCTGTCCCAAAAAATCCTCAATAGGGAGATTCAACCCGGTGCGTCTCCATTTTGTAGAAATACCTAGGGTTTGAACGAACCAATTGGCGATAGCAATCTCGGCAATGTTCCGCTTGCCTTATTCGCTAAAAAGCATACAGGATAAAGGTTACAGCAATTTTAAAACCCTTCCCTTAAAAAATTAAGCGAACAATGAGTTATTACCCTTTGCCGTCCTCAGCAATACTGATGATCCCGAACAGGTGTTAAGTCAGGTGTCCCGTTCTTTAGAAACTATTTCCCAAAAACAGGTGCAAAGCAATCTCGCTGCCGCTACCAGTATTCTCGCCGGGTTAGTATTAAATCGAGAGACGATTAAAAAAATTCTTCGGAGTGACATTATGAGAGAATCCGTCATCTATCAAGATATTTTAGAGGAAGGCAGAGAGGAAGGCAAAGAGGAAGGCAAAGAGGAAAAAGCTCGACAAATTGCCCTAAAAATGCTATCTGCTGGGTTTCCTATCCCAGAAATCGCCCAATTTACTGATTTATCCCCCGACGCAATCGAGCAATTACAATCGAGAGACGATTAAAAAAATCCTTCGGAGTGACATTATGAGAGAATCCGTCATCTATCAAGATATTTTAGAGGAAGGCGAGGAAAAAGGACTAAAAAAAGGCTTGCAAGCGGGTAAAGAAGAAAAAGCTCGACAAATTGCCCTAAAAATGCTATCTGCCGGCTTTCCTATCCCAGAAATCGCCCAATTTACCGATTTATCCCCCGACGCGATCGAGGAATTACAAAGGCAGAACGCTCGCGATGTTTGATAATATTTGTAAATTTATTGCCGAAAACTTCTCCGATGATCTAGCCACTTGGTTATTGGGTTCTCCCCTCCCCTTAACCGTCCTCGACCCGACAGAATTACAATTAGACCCCATTCGTGCCGATTCTCTGATTTTTTTGCAGTCAGAGCAACTAATTCTCCATACCGAATTTCAAACCGACCCCGACTCCAAGATTCCTTTCCGAATGCTCGATTATCGCATTCGCGTCTATCGTCGTCATCCCCAAAAACCAATGCGTCAAGTGGTA
>NZ_JASJFB010000430.1:0-4626 GCF_030065455.1 Microcystis sp. M53602_WE12
CTCCCCGGTGGCCACCCTACCAACGGCGCGAATGGCGATCTGGAATTGCTGCTCTTCGGGACTGGGATCACCGCCAATTGTCCCCGCACCCACCTGAATATTCTGTTCTCGGATCGCCTGTACTACTTGTTCCGCCGATACGCCCCTAGCGGCTAAGGCATCGGGATTAAGCCAAAAACGTAGGGCGTATTCCCTCTCCCCGATGATTGTTGTACTACCAACCCCCTCGATCCGGCGAATCTCCGCATCGATGACCCGATCGACAAAGTTACTTAAAAAGACCGTATCGTAGGGATAATTGCCCTTTTCATCCGGTTTGGCGGAAATCCCGTAGGCAAGGGTAACGCTGGGGGATTGGGTATTGGTTGTCACCCCCTGCCGGTTCACTTCTTCCGGTAAACTAGCGGCGGCGGTACTGACACGGTTTTGTACCAAGACTTGGGCAATGTTACGATCCATTTCCACCGGGAAAAAGACATTCACCGTACTTTGTCCGGTGTTGGTACTCTGGGACTGCATATAAACAATCTGTTCTGTCCCGTTAATCTGGCGATCGAGTACCGTGGTAACGTTATCCTGTACGGTTTTGGCATCGGTTCCCAAATAGTTGGCATTTACCGCTACCTGAATAAATGCCAACTGGGGCAGTTTTTCTAGGGGTAAAAAGGGAACAGCGATCGCTCCGATCAAAACGATTAAAATCGAGCAAACTGTGGTCAGAACGGGTCTTTTAATGAAGGTATCGGCAATACTAAGGATCATAGGGCGTTACTGGTTCATTTTTTCTAGGATAGTTGCGGCGGTGGGAGATTTACGAGTCAGATAATTAAATATTAATAGTTTAAAGATGGTATCTAGGATAACGGGAACCGTGGCCACAAACAAGCTAATAAATGTAATATTCTCGCGCCAACCAAAGTGCCGGAACAAAGTTTCTAAGATTACCGTCCAACCCTCCGCCGAGTGAAACCCGACAAATATATCGGTAAAGAGAATAAAGATAAAGGCTTTGGTGATATCATTTAAGCTGAGAAAATAACGACTAACATAAGCTCGCGTAATTGCCAATTGTTGACGACCAAAAATTAAGATCGCAATAAAGGCTATTAATCCAGTGATATCGGAGAGTAAGTTTTTCCAACCATCTTGACTTTCATAACCCGCTTCTCTGAATAATTCCTCCACCTGTTCCCGAAAATTTTCTTCTGATTTATGCCCTGCTTTTACTACTCCTAAAACCTGCTTGATTTCTTCAATTTCTTGAAGTCTAGCAAATTCCCTGAGATATTTTTCGCCAATTTCCTGAGAAATATAAACTTCTGATATTTTCGCTCTATCCACACCAAAATAGTTTAAAACAGGGCTAAAAATAAAGTTTCTACTAATAACCTGCACCAAGAGAGGAACTAAAATAATAATCAGGATAAAACGAATAGCAATACGTTGCTGTTGTCGCAGGGTACGGAGTTGTTTAATAACGGTTTGTTCGTATTCTGGGGTTAATTCTTGCTGGAAGTTAAAAAATTTATTACCGGTTGCAGGAGAAATTATCTGGTTATCTTTATCCCTGGGTTTATCACTGGTGAGATTGGTATTAGGCAGATTTGGGGTTTGATTATTCGGTAATGGGGGCAGCAATTCCTCTAAGTCTAGGCGATATTTACCGATAATATCCTCGATCGCCTTTAAAGTCTCTAGGATGTTATTATTTTCTGGGTTAGTTTGCGGATTGATAAAATTACCCAGACGCACTTGAGTTAAATCGAAACGTATCTGTAATAATTCTCGCTCTAGGGTACTTTGAAAGTAATCATAAACACTTTTTCCTCCCACGGCAGCCGGGGAAATTTTTTGTCCCCCAAAATGTTTATCTTCGATCGCTTTAATTTTCAGCGCTCTCTGATAAGCTGATTCTAGGGCCACTAAAGAGCGTTTTTCTACCCATTGATTAACTCGATTCCAAGGCACGGCTATAATCCTCGCTTTTCTGTCATCACAAGCACCACGGTAAGCTATCAGCGTTGGCTAGATAAGCTAAACGGCGCTTAACCTGCATGATCCAATAGCTATAACCCTTTTGGAGTCTATATCGGTGATCCGAAGTAAAAGCCGTTTAGCTTAGCTACTTTCGAGAAATATCCATAGTATTACATTTTAGGGTGCATTGGCTGCATCTTCACCATTGCTGAAATACAACGTTTCTCATCAAGATAAAGTGTAACCTAATTTGTTATCAACGACCGATGACCGACTCCCTAAAACGAAAACCTCATAGCTCACCATTAGGATAACTGCTCTAATTAAACTTAGCAATAATTTTTAGATATTGAATGTTCCTCTATAAACAAACTGTAAGCATTTCTAAAAACCTCTGGAGTAAATTTATTAGCCTGTTGCCGACAACTTTCTGGAGCAATTCTATCACCCTGATCCACAAAATATTTAACCGCTGCTACCAAAGATTGGGGATTTTGTTCCCCAAAAAGTAATCCTGTTCCCTGGGGAGAATTTTCCCGCAGATCCCGCACGGTTTCTAAAGCACCTCCGGCAGCAAATGCAATCACGGGAGTACCACAAGCTTGCGCTTCCACTAAAGCAATACCAAAATCCTCACAAGCAGCATAAATAAACGCTTTTGCTTTCGACATATATTCTGCTACTATTCGATCAGAAACCGCACCTAAAATCTGAATATTATCCTTAGCTAACTGACGAATTAAAGCCATTTGTGGACCATCTCCAATAACCACTAGGGGTAATCCCAATTGATTAAATGCCTCCACGATTAAAGGGACTTTTTTATAACTAACCAAACGAGAGACTACTAAATAAAAATCTTCTTTTTTCTCTTGGTAGGGAAAACGCTCGATTTGTACGGGAGGATAAATAACTTTTGCCTCCCGTCGATAACAGCGCCAAATTCGTCTAGCGGTGTGGTGGGAATTAGCTAGAAAATAGTCCACACGATTAGCAGAAATCACATCCCACTGACGCAAACCATGCAAAAGATAACGGGTGAAAATACCGGGTAATCCCTGTCCTAACTTACTATTAGCCAGATAGTCAAAAGTTAAATCCCAAGCATAACGCATCGGACTGTGACAGTAACAAATATGAACCTGATCCGGTCGAATTAAAACCCCTTTAGCCACACAATGGGAGGAGGATAAAATTACATCATAATCCTCTAAATTTAACTGCTCGATCGCTAGGGGAAGAAAAGGTAAGTATTTTTGGACGCCATTTCTCGCTTTCGGGAAATTTTGCAGAAAAGTTGTCCCGATCGAGCGACCATAGAGATAACTATCGGGATTAGTGGACTCAAAATCGATCAAAGCGTATAAATCCGCCTCTAGACATTGTAAAATCTCCTTAACCACTAATTCCGATCCCCCCGTCGCCTTTGGGGTTAACCACTCGTGAACCAGAGCGTACTTCATAGCATAATCAATAATCTCAGCCGTAATTATAGCAGTAAGGGATCAATAGTTCACTTTCTGGTTTTCTCTTCCCCAAAATTACCGATACCTATCCGATCAAGGTAAAAAACACCAGAAAGAAATTATTAAAATTTTCCAGAAAAATTGCAAAGTTTAGTAAAAATTACTAGCAAGATCAGATGATCGACTCCATAATGGGGATCAAGGAAAAAATAGACTTAAACCGATTGGGATCAAGAAAAACTAGCTTGATATACAGAAGATAACTAATTAATGAGGTTTGCTATGATCACCCGGCAACAAGTGCGCTGTCCTAATTGTGGAAATTTTGCCGAAAGACAGCATATTTTAGAACACCATCTCGTTAGCACCGCCTGTTCTCACTGTGATTATCTGTTGGTTAGTTGCAGTCTCACGGGAAATGTACTAGAGTGCTATGCACCCGGTATTGGTTTAAGAAATTAACACTGCCCCCTAGGCAGATCGAAAATGTCTTGTCAAAATTAGAGTGGAGAAGACAAAATCAAGGAGCTAAGTAGCTATGGGGGGTAATTTCTTCAAGGGAGCGATCGCCTTGGGGGTAATAGCGGGGATTATGGGATTTACCAATCCCCCCCAAGAACTTTACAGCGAATACGCCGCCGAAAAACTCCTCGCTCATGCCGACAAAATCGCTTGCGAGAAAATCAGTCTCTGTGGCTCGATCGATTCTTTGCCGGTGGCAGCCAGAAATGTGATCAAAAATCAAATCTTAAAACCAGCGATCGAAACCTCTAGTCAACGGCAAAATCTAGGTGTGTTCAGTATTTACACCACAGAAGTACCGGGGGTAGCTAAAATTAGAACTCTTGGCGCTTTTGGGCATTTCTTGACTTTCTCGGAGACTTAGGTGAGATTACTGCCAGCTTAAATAATAGACCTCTTGTAAAAATCAAAAATTGTTGTTAGGGTTAGGAGTCAGTAGTCAGGAGAATTAAGAAGGAATAATAATCAGTTAAATGGTCTATTTAGGGCTGGCTGAATAAATCTTAAAACCTTGTTGGGTAAGACTTTTAGACCTTTTGTCAATCAAAAAGTACCGGATATGGGAGTGATCGGGGGAAATTTAGGCACTTTTTCCCTGAAAATTAGGTAATTGGCCACCTCAAAACTGGTAAAACCCCACACCCCACACCCCACACCCCAC
>NZ_JASJFB010000694.1:0-1260 GCF_030065455.1 Microcystis sp. M53602_WE12
CACTTGGTTTTCGAGACTAGCCTTGTAATACTATCATAAAGCCAACCTAGAACGGCGGGGTTTCAGACCCAAAATTTCCGATGAAAAAAATACATCAGCTGCCGTCAGGCTTGAATCAGTGATCAGTAATCAGTAATCAGTAATCAGTGATCAGTATTCTCCGAGTCGGGAGTCAGTATTCAGGAGATTGCTTTTATTTATTCTCCCCACACCCCACACCCCACACCCCACACCCCACACCCCATCATCCCACTCCGTTCTCCCCTCTCCCCATCTCCCCACACGCCAACTAAATCACTTAATTTGTGCTACGATAATAGTTTTGGGATAAATTTAAATAGGAGCAGACTGTCTGTATGTCTCGTTATAGAGGACCGCGCTTGCGCGTTGTGCGTCGTTTAGGGGAATTACCAGGCTTAACCCGTAAAAATGCCCGTCGTGCCTATGCACCCGGGCAACATGGCCAGGCCCGCAAAAAACGTTCAGAATATGCCATTCGTCTAGAAGAAAAACAAAAACTGCGTTTTAACTACGGTGTCAGCGAGAAACAATTAATTCGCTATGTCCGCAAAGCTCGCCGGGCTACCGGTTCCACTGGTCAAGTGCTGCTGCAACTCTTAGAAATGCGTCTGGATAATACCGTTTTCCGTCTCGGTATGGCTGGGACAATTCCGGGGGCGCGACAATTAGTCAATCACGGTCACGTCACCGTTAACGGTAGAGTTGTGGATATTGCCAGTTATCAGTGCCGTCCGGGTGATGTGATTGGAGTCAGAAATCAAGAGCGTTCCCAGGATCTAGTCAAAAGAAATATGGAATACCCCGGTTTAGCCAACCTGCCGAGTCATTTGGAATTTGACAAAAATACCCTTGTGGGCAAAGTGAATGGCGTTGTGGAAAGAGAATGGATTGCCCTCTCGATTAATGAACTGTTAGTAGTGGAATACTACTCTCGGAAAGTCTAGGAAAAAAGCCTTTTCCAGATACCTTGAGGACGCAAGTGGCAGCGTCCTTATTTTATTCTTTAAATTTAGGTTGAAAGATAGCAAAAATACGATGCTAAGTAGCTGGTTATAATTAAATTAAAAATGGATTTTAGGTTTGATCCCCCCTGCCCCCCTTGATAAGGGGGGTGCCGATAGGCGGGGGGATCCCCCCTTAATAAGGGTAGGGCTGTTTCATTTAAATTAAGTATAGCTGATTTTGAGTCAATAAATTTGACCGAAGATTCTCAAGTTTATCTTGTTCTAACCAAAAGAG
>NZ_JASJFB010000462.1:0-2660 GCF_030065455.1 Microcystis sp. M53602_WE12
GAGAATTTGAAAATAAAGAAGAACTGGAAAAAGTAGTCAATCAGCTTTTAAATGAAGGGGGATTGATTATTAAATGGAGTAGAAAACTTAAAAATAAGGGTAATGCTGTCAATGTAACTTAAATGCGTAAAAGCTTATCAATCAGGCGACTATGTGACCCTTGAACAATACTTGAGCAAGGATTAAATCACAATGGATTATAGTATTAAAATCTCTAAATCTGTACAAAAACAGATTGATAACTTACCTAATGCTATGAAAGGTCGTATTCTTGAAAAAATTAAGGGTTTGGAAATAGAACCCTGTCCTTCTGGCATTGTTAAATTAAAAAATTCTGAACAGGAACACCGTCTCCGTATCAGTGATTATCGAGTGCGTTATCAAATTGGGTTCTTCGTTACTTGGTATGGTTTGATCGGGTGGCATAAATCGACTAAATCCTTATCTGGCAAGAGACTTAATTGATTAGCTCGTTCTAGATCGAAAACAATTGGCAAAAATCGAAGCAATGTCTTTATATATAAGGGTTTCATCCCTTATAACCCCCCTCCATTGCATAACAAAAACCGAAGAACCGGTGAGGCTAGTTTTTTGATTCTAGGGATTTTTCCTTTTCTCCTAATTCCCAGTAATTGAGCAGGATGGCATTAACTGTATTACCGATCACATTTAATACGGTTTTAAAGCCATCGGTCAAGCGATCGACCCCCGCTACTAAAGCCACTCCCTCTAATGGTAAACCCGCTGCTGATAATACGGTAGTCATGGTAATTAATGCGCTGCCGGGGACCCCCGGGGTACTAAAAGAAACCAATAAACCACTCAATGCGATCGCTAATAACAAAGAGGGACTTAAAGGAACTCCGTAAACCTGAGCGATAAAAAGAGCATTAAATCCCTGTAAAATTGCCGAACCATCGCGTTTTAGTACCGTTCCCAAGGGAATAGCGAAACTGGCGATATCTTCGGGTAAACCGTATTCTTGAATTTCCCGCAAAACCACGGGTAAAGCAGCGTTAGAACTAGCAGTACCGAAAGATAAGGATAAAGATTCCGATAAAGAGCTAAAAAAGCGTCGAGGTTCTCCTTTGAGGGCAAAAAGGAGCAAAACATACACCCCAATCATCAAGGCACTGGCCAAAAACAGACCAAAAACATAGAAAAAAAGTCTCGCCACTAATTCTAATCCCTGGGTGGCGATAACCGAAGCAATCAGGGCAAATACCCCCACAGGTGCTAGATAAAGAATCACCGATAGGATTCTCTCGCTGATTAGATAAAGACTGTCTATCAACAGAATAAAAGGTTTTGCCCCCTCTTTGGCCAGTCCGATGCCGATACTAAATAAAACTCCCGTCACGATTACCTGTAAAAGATTGCCCCCGGTAAGAGCTTCTAGGGGATTAACCGGAATCAAGCTGATCAGCCAATCTCTCAAGGATACTGGTGTATTGGTGGTCATGGCGGCATTAGTGGCAAATCCCTCTAAACCTATCCCCGGTTTTAATAACAACGCCGTCGCCATGCCGATTAACAGAGCAAGTGTACTGGTTAGCAGATAGCCAGTCATCAATCTGAGTAAATATCTACCGATCCGCGCCGCATTCTGTACCCGGGTTAATCCTAAAATAAGAGAAGAAAAAACGATCGGAACCACCACAAATTGAATTAAGCGCAGAAAAACCTGTCCCACCGGCGCGAGAATATAGTCATCTAAAGGTAGGATTAGCGCGGGAAAAAAACCATTGAGCAGCGCACCGAAAACAATTCCCGCACCGAGGGCGACTAAGATCAGGTTAGATAAATTCATGGCGTTAAGTTGAGAATTCCGAGACTAATTTGGGGCAGTATTGTAAAGTTTTATAAAAAATATATGCAAATAACTGCAAACAACTGCTAATATGGTTAGTACAAGTTTACATTGCAGTTCATATAAAACTATCAGATTATGCTAAGAAAAAAGGTATCAGTTATGACACTGCTTGGAGAATGTGGAATCGAGGGCAGTTACAAGGAGAACGTCTTCCTACAGGAACAATTATTATTTTTGAAGATGACCGTTTTTGCGGTGAAAATAAAGTAGCTATTTATGCGCGAGTTTCTAGTTCAGAAAATCAATCTAACTTAGAGACTCAGGCAAAAAGATTGGAAGCTTATTGTATTGCGAAAGGCTATCAAATTGTTCGAGTAGTTAAAGAAGTAGGAAGTGGAGTCAATGATCATCGAAAGCTATTATTAAAACTTCTAGAACAAACTGATTATAATTTGATGGTCGTAGAACATAAAGATCGTTTAAGCAGAGTAGGGTTTAATTATCTGAAAGTTCTTTTAAATCAAACAAATAGAGATATAGAGGTCGTGAATCTAGCAGAAGAAAGAAAAGACGATTTAATGCAAGACTTCGTGAGCATAATTACCTCATTTTGCGCTCGATTATACTCATTAAGACGACGAAATAGAAAGACAGAATGTTTAATTAAATGCCTTGAGGAGAATGATGAAATTAGTTCAAAAACATCTAAATGAACTACCCCGCCGCAAGCGGACGGGGTATCAGAATCAAAATAGACTCAATTGTAGATTTTGGTGTAGCTGCAGGTATTCTTTATCTTGTTCTTTTACATATCTCGCTATCATACCTTCATCCCCATGCTTTCCTA
>NZ_JASJFB010000853.1:0-10026 GCF_030065455.1 Microcystis sp. M53602_WE12
AAAAAAGGCGATGACGAGATTAGCGATATTCTCCTCCCCGATTTAACCCTAACTCCCAGACAAATTTTTGCCAAGGCCCGATTAAGTTAAGTAGGTAGGCGTTAAAAATCATCAGATGCCCCCCTTATTAAGGGGGATCCCCCCGCCTATCGGCACCCCCCTTATCAAGGGGGGCAGGGGGGATCGACACCCCCCTTATCAAGGGGGGCAGGGGGGATCGAAGCTAAAGTCCATTTTTAATTTAATTATAACCAGCTACTTAATGCCCTACAGTCTCGTTATAAGCGATCGCCCCGATCTGAAAATTCCCGCTCGATTGTCCTATCGCTTCGGTTGAAAATTGACCATGACTCTTATATCTTCTAAATCCCTCACTTTACCAGAATTTCTCTCGCTAACCGATCCCGATGGCGATATTACCTATGAATTAGTCGATGGAGAAGCGATCGCAAAAATGTCACCGAAATTCTTTCATTCTCGTTTAACTGGTGCTTTATTTCTCGTACTCGATCGCTGGAATCAAGGACGGGGAGAAGTGGGAATCGAATGGGCAATCATTCTCAGCAAAAACGATCGAGATTGGTGTCCCGTTCCCGATCTTCTCTACATTTCCCCGGAAAGGTTAGGAGATATTCCCCTCACCGATGAAGCTTGTCCCGTTCCCCCGGAATTAGTCATCGAAATTATCTCTCCGGAACAATCCTTCAGCAGCCTGAGCGAAAAAGCCGTGGACTACCTAAAAGCGGGAGTCAGTCGCGTCTGGATCGTCGATCCCCGGGCCAAGCAGATCACAATTTTCTATCCCGACGCACCCCCGGCGATTAAAAAAGGCGATGACGAAATTAGCGATATTCTCCTTCCCGATTTAACCCTAACCCCCAGACAAATTTTTGCCAAGGCCCGATTAAGTTAATGCCCTACAGTCTCGTTCTCAATCTCACACCCCGATCGCCGATCTATCCGAATTTTCTCACCGGACGACACCTTCACGCGCTATTCCTTACCCTTGTCAGTAGTGTTGATCAGGAATTAGGGAACATTCTACACGCAGCCGAGGCAGATAAAGCCTTCACCTTATCGCCACTACAGATGCAATCCGGGGGAAAAACGATAAATTCCCCGCAGTGGCGACACGAACGGGAGATCGCCCCCGAAACTCCCTGCTGGTGGCGGATTTCTCTGCTCGATGACCGATTATTTGGTAAATTAACTTCGCTCTGGTTGAATCTCAATCCAAAACAACCCTGGCATCTCGGTTCCGCCGATCTCGTCATCACTAGCGTCCTCGCCACCCCGCAATCGGTTCAACCCTGGGCGAACTCTTGTACTTATCAAGACCTGTATGAAAACGCCTCGGAAACGAATCGGGAATTTAATTTCCTTTTCGCTACCCCCGTCACCTTCCGGCAGGGAAAATTCGATAGTGCCTTACCGACGCGGGAACTGGTGTTTAATAGCCTTCTCGGTCGTTGGAATCGCTATAGCGGTATCCCCTTCGATTCTATTGCCCTAGAGTCGATTTTCCCCAGTTTCTTCGATATTCAAACGAAATTAGCCGACGAAGCCTATAAAAACCATTCGATCGGTTGTGTGGGTGAGATTCACTATCGTCTTTTGGGAGAGGTGGAACCCGCAAAGATTAAAGCGATTAATGTACTGGCGGATTTTGCCCTCTATGCGGGAGTGGGACGGAAAACCACCATGGGAATGGGGATGACTCGCAGAATTGCTAAGGAGAAAAGATAGCCATGGATGAATCTGATTACATACCGATCGCCGCTCTCAACCATTACGCCTACTGTCCCCACCGTTGTTGGAGAATGTTCGTCGCCGGGGAATTTCTCGATAATAGCTACACGATCGAGGGAACAAATTTACACGAGCGAGTTCACACCGTCGGGGCGGCAACCCGCGAGGAAATATGGCAAATTCGGGCGATCTGGCTTAAATCAGATAATTACCGTCTCATCGGTAAAGCCGATCTGATCGAGTCCCAGGATGGCGAATTTATCCCCGTGGAATACAAACGGGGCAGTAAAGGCGAATGGGATAACGACGAGTTGCAGGTGTGCGCTCAAGCTCTGTGTTTGGAAGAAATGACTGGAAAAAGGCTAGATACCGGCTATATCTACTATGCCAGTTCTCACCAGCGTCAACCGGTGGCGATCGATCTTGCTCTACGGCAACGGGCGATCGCTACGATCCGAGCAGTTGAAACCCTGATCCAGACGGGAAAAATGCCCCCGGCGGTCTATTCTCCCCGCTGCAAGGGATGCAGTTTGTTCGATCGCTGCTTGCCCCGATTAACCGAAAAAGTCCAACGATATCGAGAGGAAGACTAAAAAATATGGGAACGGTATATGTGACAAGAGAAGACGCATTTCTCGGCAAAAATGACGAGCGTTTAACGGTCAAAGCATCCAAGGAAACGATCCTCGATGTACCTCTATTGAACGTGGAAGGAGTGGTGATTTTCGGACGGGGTTCAGTTTCTCCCGCATTGGTGATCGAATTGTTGGAACGTCATATTCCGCTCAGTTTCGTCACATCCACCGGACGCTATCTCGGTAGATTGGAACCGGAGATGACCAAAAATATTTTCGTTCGTCGAGCGCAATGGCAGGCCGCCGGCGATTCTCCGAAAGCCATTCAATTAGTGCGGGGATTCGTCCGCGGCAAGCTGAAGAATTACCGCAACATTCTACTCCGTCGTCAACGAGATCGAAAAGAGTTGGATTTACAAACGGCGATCGCTTGTTTGGAAGCAGCGATCGGCTCGATCGCAACAACCTCGGCGATCGATTCTCTCCGGGGTTTAGAAGGAGCCGGAAGCGCAGCCTATTTCAGTTGTTTTGATTCCTTAATTCTCGGCGATACTTTTACCTTTACCTCGCGTAACCGTCGCCCCCCGCGAGATCCGGTCAATTCTCTTTTGAGTCTGGGTTATGCGTTATTGCGCCATGACGTGCAGAGTGCGATCAATTTGGTCGGTTTTGACCCCTATCTCGGTTATCTTCACTATCAACGCTACGGTCGCCCCTCGCTGGCACTAGATCTGATGGAAGAATTTAGAGCGATCGTCGTTGATGCCGTGGTTCTCAATGGGGTCAATCATCCTTATCTTACCCCCGAACATTTCACCACCGAACCCTTAAGCGGTGCGGTTTCCTTGACGAGAGAGGGATTACAGATTTTCCTGCGCTTGTACGAACAGAAGAAACAATCCAAGTTTAAGCATCCGGTAATGGGTAAACAGTGTACTTATCAAGAAGCTTTCGAGATTCAGGCCCGACTAATGGCGAAATATCTCATGGACGAGACGGATAAGTATCCACCTTTGATTTTAAAGTAGATAGAGGCGATCATGTATTTTGTTGTCAGTTACGATATTTCCGACGATAAGCGACGAACCAAAATTCACAATACGTTAAAGTCCTACGGCCAACGGGTGCAGTATAGTGTTTTTGAGTGCGATCTAACCGATACCCAGTACGCTAAGCTGCGCGGGCGCTTGAGTAAGTTGATCAAACCCGATACCGATAGCATCCGCTTTTATTTTCTCTGCGCCTGTTGTCGGGGTAAAGTGGAACGCATCGGTGGTGAGTTACCCCGGGATAATACAATTTTTTTTGTTTAGCTCGGTTGCGCTTCCGGGTAGCTGTAAAAATCCTTAACTATTATCTGGTGGCTGAAAAGCTTATGGAATATAGATTCGAGATGATTTTCCTTTCCAACGCGGGGCGCACCTTATCCCGTAAGGTTTTGCGGGTTCTTGAAGAAGTGGGTCACTTGCTGTACAATGGGTTTATTGCGGGTGCGGCGCAACGGAACCTTGAAAATCCCATAGCGTACGGCTTTTACCACTGGGCGGTTCCAATTAATCTTAAACCCTATTAGGGATTGAAACCGGCAGATTCCGAATTTCTAGTTGTTACACCAGTTCCAATTAATCTTAAACCCTATTAGGGATTGAAACTCTGTATTTCCAAATTTCCAGTTAACTTAATCCCGTTCCAATTAATCTTAAACCCTATTAGGGATTGAAACGGAGACATATTGGCTTCGGCAGCCGCTTCTACCAGTTCCAATTAATCTTAAACCCTATTAGGGATTGAAACGAGGCTTTATTTGGATCGACTGTGATCAAGCGGCAAGTTCCAATTAATCTTAAACCCTATTAGGGATTGAAACCGTTTAACCGCCAACTCCACCGGATCACCCTCAAGTTCCAATTAATCTTAAACCCTATTAGGGATTGAAACCGGCTGTGGCTTGCCGATGGAAAAACTGATGCTCTCAAGTTCCAATTAATCTTAAACCCTATTAGGGATTGAAACAAGCAGAATACCTTGATGAAGAAGGGGAGAATTTAGGGTTCCAATTAATCTTAAACCCTATTAGGGATTGAAACTTTCCAGTAGAAACCCCGCCTAAGTCTGCACAATAGTTCCAATTAATCTTAAACCCTATTAGGGATTGAAACTTTTGCGAAAAGGGCGCTCTAAAAGGAGAAAAAGTTCCAATTAATCTTAAACCCTATTAGGGATTGAAACTAATGTAAGAGGTTTTACAGTAGCTGGGGAGTTTATTGTTCCAATTAATCTTAAACCCTATTAGGGATTGAAACCGTAGGTAAGGATTAATGCCCATCGGACATATAATTGTTCCAATTAATCTTAAACCCTATTAGGGATTGAAACAACTTGCAGCTATTTTTAAAGATTTGCTTGACTAGTTCCAATTAATCTTAAACCCTATTAGGGATTGAAACCCGCGATCGTATCGGGATCATCGTGGTGCAAACCGTCTCGGGTTCCAATTAATCTTAAACCCTATTAGGGATTGAAACCACAGCCCTTTCCCCCTCAGATACCTCCTAGGTGATTTTCAAGTTCCAATTAATCTTAAACCCTATTAGGGATTGAAACAAAAAGGGGGAATAGCTATGGCTTGTTAATGCTTGTTCCAGTTCCAATTAATCTTAAACCCTATTAGGGATTGAAACTTTTCCCCAGCAATCACCGGGGGGAATATAATGATAGTTCCAATTAATCTTAAACCCTATTAGGGATTGAAACAGGAAAAAGTGGATGGCCGTATCCTCGTGCAAAAAGTTCCAATTAATCTTAAACCCTATTAGGGATTGAAACGGGGGGGCAATCCGGTCCATTCGGATCAGTGCAATCAATGGTTCCAATTAATCTTAAACCCTATTAGGGATTGAAACATGGGGCAAGGGCTTTCATCCATCTTTCATTCACCTCGTTCCAATTAATCTTAAACCCTATTAGGGATTGAAACTATCCGGCCCATGCTGGGGATTGGAATTGGTGGAGTTCCAATTAATCTTAAACCCTATTAGGGATTGAAACATAAAATTTGTAGCCGAATGCTACAAACTTATGCCAGGTTCCAATTAATCTTAAACCCTATTAGGGATTGAAACTGACTGGACAAAAGCACTAGATTGCATTATGATTAATGTTCCAATTAATCTTAAACCCTATTAGGGATTGAAACGTTTTTCTTACATTAACCACTTTTCCAGTAAAAAGTTCCAATTAATCTTAAACCCTATTAGGGATTGAAACCCGGATTTCTCTCAATTGGCTTTTGATTCTATTCGTTCCAATTAATCTTAACCCTATTAGGGATTGAAACTCGCAGTTGGCTAGTGGTTTGATAAACTCCAACAGTTCCAATTAATCTTAAACCCTATTAGGGATTGAAACGTAAGCCGCACTATACAAGGGGTGTAGCTTACAGTTCCAATTGTTCCAATTAATCTTAAACCCTATTAGGGATTGAAACTCAAGCTTGGATTTTCCCGAATTCTCCTGCCCGGGTTCCAATTAATCTTAAACCCTATTAGGGATTGAAACTCAAGCCGGATCGCCCAAAACTCAATCAAGGCAAGTTCCAATTAATCTTAAACCCTATTAGGGATTGAAACGTGATCTGATAGGCCACTAGGCTTACGCCTGATTCAAGTTCCAATTAATCTTAAACCCTATTAGGGATTGAAACCTACGCCGGGCAGGTTTTGGGTCTAAGAGCCGGCAGGTTCCAATTAATCTTAAACCCTATTAGGGATTGAAACGGGGACATGAAAGCTAGGCGACTATTCCCTAGCAAGGTTCCAATTAATCTTAAACCCTATTAGGGATTGAAACCCGCCGAATTTTTTAGGAGCCAATACTCAAGCCGGGCGTTCCAATTAATCTTAAACCCTATTAGGGATTGAAACGTATGGCAAAGACTGTCGTAACGCCTATAAAGATGTTGTTCCAATTAATCTTAAACCCTATTAGGGATTGAAACACATCAATAGAAGATAGTCACAAATCCCTCTAGCGGTTCCAATTAATCTTAAACCCTATTAGGGATTGAAACCATTTACTTTTTAATGAAGCCACCCCATAATTTAATCAATGGTTCCAATTAATCTTAAACCCTATTAGGGATTGAAACGTAAGCCTCACTGTATAAGGGGTGTGGCTTACAACGTTCCAATTAATCTTAAACCCTATTAGGGATTGAAACTAATTCAGTAACACTGATAACTAATAACTAATAACCGTTCCAATTAATCTTAAACCCTATTAGGGATTGAAACAAAACTGAATTTAAATTAGTTTGAATATTTGCAAGCACGTTCCAATTAATCTTAAACCCTATTAGGGATTGAAACTTCAAATCATTTCCTCCAGCAATATTAGATATTTCGTTCCAATTAATCTTAAACCCTATTAGGGATTGAAACAATGCGATCCTCAAGAGATTCGATGTGTACTCCAAGTTCCAATTAATCTTAAACCCTATTAGGGATTGAAACCTAGTAATCACTTTATTTAAAGCCTCGAAACAAGCTAATGTTCCAATTAATCTTAAACCCTATTAGGGATTGAAACACAAATCTCTCTAGCCCGATTCCGATTAGCCTCCTGTTCCAATTAATCTTAAACCCTATTAGGGATTGAAACGATATTGGGCAATACTTCACGCAATATTAATGTGGGTTCCAATTAATCTTAAACCCTATTAGGGATTGAAACTCCAATTGTGAGCATATCCTTTATAGACCAAATTGTTCCAATTAATCTTAAACCCTATTAGGGATTGAAACTTACTACACGGGACCTAATCAACCCTAGAGGGAGGTTCCAATTAATCTTAAACCCTATTAGGGATTGAAACAACACCTTATGGGCAACGCGCCCGGAATAGGATTGTTCCAATTAATCTTAAACCCTATTAGGGATTGAAACATTCTTATACTACATTGCTAAACCCTTGCTATATCTTGGTTCCAATTAATCTTAAACCCTATTAGGGATTGAAACATATGTCCCCACTACCACAGCCCAGTTCCCCCTTGTTCCAATTAATCTTAAACCCTATTAGGGATTGAAACGAAATTCTCATCTATTTCAGGATCATAATTTCGAGTTCCAATTAATCTTAAACCCTATTAGGGATTGAAACACTAGCCGGAAGCCAATCCTACGCAATTGTGAGAGTTCCAATTAATCTTAAACCCTATTAGGGATTGAAACAATCAAAGTTAAAGGAGGCTAATCGGAATCGATGTTCCAATTAATCTTAAACCCTATTAGGGATTGAAACTTTTTTATCCGTTGACTGGACAAAAGTGCTAGATGTTCCAATTAATCTTAAACCCTATTAGGGATTGAAACGAATTTGATCGGATAGCCCGCTTTATCAAGCCGGGTTCCAATTAATCTTAAACCCTATTAGGGATTGAAACAGAACATTAGTAGGAACAAAAAAAATGGCCTTTAGGTTCCAATTAATCTTAAACCCTATTAGGGATTGAAACCCGACGGAGCAGCTTCGGGCCGAAAGGGATCAGGTTCCAATTAATCTTAAACCCTATTAGGGATTGAAACGATAAATCTCTGGCAGATACTAATCCTCAAACAGGTTCCAATTAATCTTAAACCCTATTAGGGATTGAAACTGTATTGATTTAGAGGGAGAAAGTTGGAATTTAGTGTTCCAATTAATCTTAAACCCTATTAGGGATTGAAACTTAAAATCGTTTCCTCCGGCAATATTAGATATGTGTTCCAATTAATCTTAAACCCTATTAGGGATTGAAACGGAATTTAGTACCTCAAACTTTTTTTACCGGAACAGTTCCAATTAATCTTAAACCCTATTAGGGATTGAAACAAGCTTTACAAAAATTAATATTTTTAAATAACCATGTTCCAATTAATCTTAAACCCTATTAGGGATTGAAACATAAGAATAATAATCATTCTCATTTTATTTCCATGTTCCAATTAATCTTAAACCCTATTAGGGATTGAAACACAGGAATTATTTCTGGCCGAACAATTGCAATCCGTTCCAATTAATCTTAAACCCTATTAGGGATTGAAACACTACCCTGAACCGCAGGATGCAAGAGTAAGGAGTTCCAATTAATCTTAAACCCTATTAGGGATTGAAACCTTAGCTAGGCCTTAAATATCACCTAATAGGCTAGTTCCAATTAATCTTAAACCCTATTAGGGATTGAAACAATTTTGAATCACTAAGTTTGCCCGCAACTGCGAGTTCCAATTAATCTTAAACCCTATTAGGGATTGAAACATAGTATTTAATGAAACCGTTAAAGCGTAGTGATGTTCCAATTAATCTTAAACCCTATTAGGGATTGAAACCCTTTTGGAGACGGCACTAATACGGTTTTTGTAATGTTCCAATTAATCTTAAACCCTATTAGGGATTGAAACATTTCTTTCTTTAATAAAGCTTTCTTTCTCAGCTTGTTCCAATTAATCTTAAACCCTATTAGGGATTGAAACCACCTCTCGCGCTTCAGAAAGCGATCGGACTATAGTTCCAATTAATCTTAAACCCTATTAGGGATTGAAACGATGGGAACACAGTTAAAGCTTTGGTTCAATCTAGTTCCAATTAATCTTAAACCCTATTAGGGATTGAAACCAATCGGCGGAGAATTCGAGCGAAATAAGTCCCTGTTCCAATTAATCTTAAACCCTATTAGGGATTGAAACCCCTACAGTCTCCGGGATGCCTACGCCGTTCGGGTTCCAATTAATCTTAAACCCTATTAGGGATTGAAACTCATGGCGAAACCCTCAAGATGGTGATGGTTTGCCCGTTCCAATTAATCTTAAACCCTATTAGGGATTGAAACGCTGATTATTTGCTCAAACACTACCGAGAAGATTGTTCCAATTAATCTTAAACCCTATTAGGGATTGAAACACAGCTTAGACCAAATTCTGTGCATGGCAATTTCATGTTCCAATTAATCTTAAACCCTATTAGGGATTGAAACATTCATCGTTAGGCATACTCCAAAGTGTTAACTGTTCCAATTAATCTTAAACCCTATTAGGGATTGAAACTTAATTTCTGTGTAGCTCATTTTCTGACTCTTTTGTTCCAATTAATCTTAAACCCTATTAGGGATTGAAACACAACAAACTCAACAGGACATCTTGCGGCAAATGGTTCCAATTAATCTTAAACCCTATTAGGGATTGAAACTTTACCGTTGTCGAGCGTTGTCACCGTTGCAACCGTTCCAATTAATCTTAAACCCTATTAGGGATTGAAACTGATGATTCCTTCGGCTCGAATTTGGAATCGGCAGTTCCAATTAATCTTAAACCCTATTAGGGATTGAAACTAGATTATAAACTGCGAATAATAATAGCAATTTTGTTCCAATTAATCTTAAACCCTATTAGGGATTGAAACTCATACAGCTTCCCAGACACTATATATGGATT
Source organism: Microcystis sp. M53602_WE12 (assembly GCF_030065455.1). Classification (NCBI taxonomy): domain Bacteria; kingdom Bacillati; phylum Cyanobacteriota; class Cyanophyceae; order Chroococcales; family Microcystaceae; genus Microcystis; species Microcystis sp. M53602_WE12. The sequence goes on from NZ_JASJFB010000853.1 coordinate 9,795, forward strand.
ATCTGGTTCCAATTAATCTTAAACCGCAACATCTCAATAAATGCTGGTAAGGAAGCCGAAGTCAACCTAGAAAATGAACCCGCACTCGTGAGAAAGCATCGACTTAGGTTGCACTGAGGAAGAAAATCTGCTTTAACTAAGGATATGCTTCTTCCCATAGAGCGCCCTGAAACCGAACGCACTCCCTTAGTCAACTGGTTGCTGAACCTGGTGGCCGAGCAAAAACAGGTGA
>NZ_JASJFB010000121.1:0-1537 GCF_030065455.1 Microcystis sp. M53602_WE12
AATAGCGACTCTTGTTCGGGTGTGGGGTAAAATCGGAACGAGTAGGCTTTTTCCATGTCTCACATTTTAGCATATATTTCGTAAACGATGCTCATATTTAACAGTAAAGCCGTCGTAGAACGACGGGGTTTCAGACCCAAAATTTTCGATGATTGGTGATGCGGGTTGTTGTTGATACCTTGGAGAAGTCAGACCTTACACTTCATCAGGGTTAATGCCAAGCAATCTGAGCCTTTCAGCGAGCCGGATGGCTTTTTGTTCAGCCTCTTGTTTAGCCAAGCGTTCTTGAGCAGCGATCGCCTCAGCCTCTTGTTTCGCCAGCCGTTCTTGATCAGCGATCGCCTCTGCGTTCATCGCTCTTTCCTCAGCCGTTAGATAGCGATTTCCCGACTGGTCATACCAGTATAACCATTCCCGATACCAAGCAATATGTTCTCCTTTCTCGTAACCCAGTGCCAAGCCAATTTCTGGCAACCAAACTCGATTATTCTCACTTTCTAAAAGTTCATATTTTCCTGATATTAATTTATATACTTCTAATCGTTGTCGCTTTTTAAATCTTCCTCTTCTGCCACTGAAAGGATTGTAAATTACATAATACAGAATCCCCAGGCTTTGGTAATTTAAGAATTTCTCCTCATATTCACCATTATACTTCTCGGAAATTACCTCTAAAAACAAAATCGGCAAGATATATTTTTCCCCCCACAAAACATAGCTTAACCGACCTCTTTCTCCCGTATCATGGTTGACTCCAACTGCTAAGAAACCATCGGGGACAAAAGCTGATTCGTCTGGATTATAATAAACAGCCATATCTACCCCAAAATACCAATCATCTCGACCAGACCAAATTAAGGCTAATAAATTTAGCAGCAGATTGGGAAGATCATTCTGTAACTGATTGTCCACTGGAGTTTCATCGGAAGAGGGCAATTCTTCGGCGCTGGGAAGAGGGCGATTTTTGTTATAGGTGAGGTTAACCATAGCTCCTGCAAGCGTGGTGTTTGATTACTGCTAATTCTAACAGAAAATTACGGTTTTAGATTTCGTTGTTTTTCTGCGATTTCTAAAAGCACTTGCTCAAGACTTGGCTCAAGGCTTTCTTTAATGTCATCAACCTCGTGTTTATGATGGGGGAAAGTGGCAATTTCAACATGATGGGGTGCATTATCATAACGGAAGATCATAACTTGAGCTTCGTTCATGTAATGATAGCGATATTTTATCTTTGGTTTTGTGTCAGTATTTTTAACTTCAACAAAGTCTAAGCGATGATTATTTTCAAAAATAATTGAACCATTAATATAGCCTTGACTTGCGTTATAAATTTTGGCTCTTCGTTACTTGTTATGGTTCGATAGGGGGGCATAAATCGACTAAATCCTTATCTGGCAAGAGACTTAATTGATTAGTTCGCTCTAGATAAAAAACAATTGACAAAAATCGCTAAATGCCTTTCTGTATAAGGGTTCCATCCCTTATAACCCCCGTCCATTGCATAACACAAACCGAAGAGCCTAAATTTTCTTGGTCA
>NZ_JASJFB010000414.1:0-2190 GCF_030065455.1 Microcystis sp. M53602_WE12
AGAGCTTTTTGTAAGTTTTTCTTTTCTTCTAAGTCTAGGAAATCTTTGGCTGGCATAAGTAGGATTTTTCTAAAATTACTATTTCTATTTTAGGTGGTTTAAGTGCGTTTTAGCTTATTTCTTAACATAAAGTTTGACAACAACTATGGTATAACTTCACAAGAACTTGATATTATTATTACAATAGTCTCAAAAACAATGATCGAATTAAGTCCCGCCGCCGCTAGAGAAATTGAACGTTGGAGTCAAAGCCGTTGTCTGACTGGTTCCTATCTGCGTTTGGCAGTAAAAAACGGTGGTTGTTCGGGACTTCACTATCATCTCGAATTAACCCCTATTGTGGCAGAAAACGATCGCTTTTATCAAAGTCAGGGTATTAATATTTTAGTCGATCCTGACAGCGATCGCTACCTACAAATTTTAAAATTAGACTATTCAGAAGATCTCATGGGTGGTGGTTTCCGTTTTACCAATGCCAACACCCAAAATACCTGCGGTTGTGGTCTTTCCTTTAGTGCTTAATTAACTACTCCAAATAGCCAAGACAACTAAAAGCGCATTAACCAGATAAAATGCTCCCACAATCTTGGTTTCCGTCCAACCACTTAATTCTAAATGATGATGAAAAGGAGCCATTTTTAATAATCTTTTGCCCTTGCCATCGGGTCCTTTTGTGGCTTTATAATAGATAACCTGAGCGATTACCGAAAGAGATTCCAGAAAGAACAGACCACTAATTAAAAATAATCCCCAGAGATGTCCAGTAATTAAACCCACCGCAGCTAAAGCACCTCCCAAAGCGAGGGAACCCGTATCACCCATGAACACTTTAGCGGGGTTGCGGTTATGAAAAATGAAGCCTAGACAAGCACCAGCAAAACAAGTGCAGAAAATCGCTAAATCCGGATGACTAGGGGCGATAATAAGACCTAAACCCAAAAATGCGATCGCACCAGTTCCCCCCGCTAATCCATCCACCCCATCGGTGAGATTAGTGGCGTTACTTTCAGCCACAAGGACAAATCCCGCCAAAATCCAGAAGAAAAAGCCCAAAGGAATGACTAATCGACCCCAAAGGGTGATATCGGTACTCACCTGATTGACCAACATCCAGAGGCAAAAAAGCACCGCCCCCGTTATCTGTAAAATTAACTTCATCTGGGGAGACAGGCCTTTATTCGACTTATAACGCAGAATTTGCCAATCATCTAACCAACCGATACCCATGTAAACAAAGGTCAGCAAAGCAACCACCACCACATTAGGGGCGAATTTAGACCAGATTAAAGCGAAAATAAGGGCTACTGGCACAAAAAAGCTGCCTCCCATGGTCGGGGTTCCTGCTTTCTTTAAATGAGCCTGGGGTCCATCTTCGCGCATAATCTGACCCATTTTCAAGCGCCGCAGCATCGGCACCACTTGACAACCAAGACCAGCACTGATTAATGTTGTGGCCATCAGGGGGAGTAACAGGGAATTAGTGGACTGAAAAAAAACTACTAACAGAAATAGTAATCCCGTTAGTAGAATCAGGAGATGGGTTCCAGTGGGTTTTTTAAAGATAGGGGCGGAAAAAATGTTAGCGTTCACGACTAAAGCGCCAGATAAGGGTAAAATTTGCCAAAGAAGACGGGATTAATCTTCATCTAAGACTAATTCGTCCTCGTCGTCATCATAACCGATATCATCGACATCCATGAGTTCAGATAGTTCCACATCTTCTTCGAGAGTCAGATCCGGTTCGGCGATTTTATCCCGGGGAATCATGCGATTATTTTTTTCTAACCACTCGACAATGGAAGCGTCTTTTTTTAGGGGAATAACCGCGGCCGGTTCATAGCGGGGTTCTTGACGAATAGAAGGATTAAGCATAATTACTCGACGATTAGCAGCAATCATTTCGAGTTTACCATGTCTTTTAAGGCTCTGTTGACATCCTCGCCGCCGTAAAACGGACGGCGATTCCTCACCACGCCACTTTTTTAGGGTGGTCGCGTCAATGGGGTTGACGCTTCACCGAAAAACGCTTAATTGCTTAAGTCTGACTCTTTCGACCCGTCCGTTTTGAGTGTCCGGATGCCCTCCGGCCACTTTGAACAAGTCGAAAAAATCTAATGTTCAACCTTATTTCCTAGAAAGTTTTACTCTTTCAAGGCCGAATTTGAATTCTTTTCTGAACAAAACCCCCTA
>NZ_JASJFB010000009.1:0-2318 GCF_030065455.1 Microcystis sp. M53602_WE12
TGACTTTGAATTTCAATATGAATCAAAATCCACACTTCTTCACCCCTGAGTAACCAGACTTTATAGAGTTTGTCAGCGAAACGTTTTTTTGTCTTTGCTGAAGCGGTAATCCGTTTGAGTTCTTTTTCTAGGGATTCGGGAATTTTTGTCCAATCAATCAATTGGTGAACTTCAGGAAAAAAGAAGCATAAAAACGCTTCAAAATACTCGCTTAATGCTTCTTTCCAGGGTTCATCATAATTGGCGGTTGTTTGTTTCATTATGACAATTTTAGTGGGTTGTTGTCAGAAGGTGAACGCTAACATAAGAACTAAGCAGTTAAAGTATTTAACCAATTGATTAAATCTTCAACCGTAGAGAAATCGAATAAAGCTTCTCTCTCACAAGTCCAGAAAACGGGTTTCTCGAAGAAACCCATTTTCTAAATAGTTTCTCGCAGAAACCCGTTTTCTAAATATTGCCTTTTTCTGATTTTTCTTGCCAAGTACCATGAAAACTGGGAGGGATAACACTGGGTAATTGCAGACAGCAAAGGGGTTCTTTTTCTAACTGCTGACTGTCATAGATTCTCCCTTGGCTGCTGTGATTATTGCCGTCGTAAACCACGACGATTAACCATCCCGTTTCTGGAGATAAACCATCGCAGACAAAAATCGGTTCACTGCCATAACAGTTGCTTTCTAGATAAGCAATAGTTAACTTACCTGTGGAGTGATTATAACAAGCGGGAAGTCCGATAATTTCCCGACGAATATCGCTATCGGGACGATGGACAGCTAAAAAAGTATTTTGCCATTTTTGTCCCACCAGTTGCGGGGAAACCACGGGAAAATCACAGCTTAAATCCGAGAGAATTTCCTGATTAATCACCTTTGCTGATAGGGGATTGATGGTGACACTTGCCAATTTTCCGATGGCTAAAGTTTCGGTTTCACCCGTGGCAACTTCTTTTAAAAATTGATTAGTTTTAAAGTCATCATAACGGACAAAAACAATTTCAAGATTGCCTTGCTCATTCACACAACCATTAGCAAAGTGCCATTGAAACCATGAATCGGTAACACTTTCACTGACTAATTGCAGAGAATCTCGATCAAAAATTAGTATTCTTGTTCCTAATTCTGGCTGCCACTGCATAGCATCACTAAAAGTTTTAAATCCCAACAGTATCGATAATTTATCCGCTTTTATCGGTGGAACGAAAAAGACGAGATACTGTCCTGCTAAAACAAAGTCATGCAGCAGAGACAATCTATCTAACTCAAAAGTATTTTTCTGGATAATTTCACCAGTGGAGTCAGACTTATAGAGATTTAAACTAACTTTAGCACCGATTGTCACCCCGAAATTAAAAATCTCTCCTCTGGACAAATCTAGCTTAGGATGAGCGGAAAAAGTTTCCTTTGCTTGTAAGCTAGATAAATTATCTAAACCTAGAGTTTCTAAAGATTGTAAATCTAATTTATGGGGAAAACCCCCTTCCCAGAGAGCTAATAATTTATCGGGTAAAGCTAACACCGAGGTGTTAGCGGCATTTTTTACCTCTTTTCCCCAATTATTCCAAAAGAAGCCGGGGGCATTCATGCCATAATTAGGAAATAAATATTGATTAGCGGCGCTTTCTTGCTGATAACCGGCAGTCTGAACATAACGATAGGTGGCACTGGCTCCCTTATCATGAAAATGTACAGCTAAAACTGCCCCATCTCCGTCAAACCAATGACCAACTTTTTGCTTACCTCTTTCTAATCTCCCCGGACCATTGCGATAGAGACTACCCCGCAATCCATCGGGAATTTTCCCAGATAATAGGGTTAATTGGGTTTCAGAAAATTCCACTGCTGGTTTTTCTAAAGATTTTGCCCAAGCTTTCATAGATTTGCTTTTTTAGTGATTACATAGTTGAGTATAGCCCTAGACTAGGTTCAATGACAATAATTTCGGCAGTTTACCAGTTAATTAGTATTCGTCACAACCCATCAATTATATCATTATAAAGTATCGGGATCAATTCCCAGAGAACGGATATATTCGGCTAAACGTTGAGATTTTAAACGCTCTTGTTCTAACCTTTGAGATAACTCAAGAGAAGTCAAAAATTTCTGACCATCTAAACTATAAATTTCTAACCCATCTTCTCTCAATTCAAATCGGATTTTTAACCGAGGACTAACCCATCCCTTAATCTCAGGTATAGAGCTTAATAGTCCTTCCTGTCTCAACCATCCTTGAAAATTATGAGAATCGGGATCATAGAGATAGTATTCTTCCACTCCATAACGTTGATAAAACAGTAGTTTTCGCTCCATTTCTTCTAA
>NZ_JASJFB010000826.1:0-1734 GCF_030065455.1 Microcystis sp. M53602_WE12
ACTGCTAATCCCATACCTCCAACTAATGCTGATATACCGGCTCCAGCACCCGCACCAATTGCCGCTGCTCCAATTGCCGTTGCGTCTTGTTCTTCTATTGCTTTTTTGGTTCCGTAAACTGCCGTGCCGACCACTGCTCCTGCCGCTGCTACTGGAGCCATGCCGACGCCTAGAGCAGTTCCTCCTACAGCCAGTCCCATACCGCCAACTACTGCCGATGCACTAGCTCCAATCGCTGTACCCACTCCCACTGAAATCATTGCCTCTTGAACTTCTTCTGGCTTATTTTTCTCCGTCATTATTTTTTGCCTCATTAGCTTTGGGTAATTATGAAACTCTAGCATAAGACAGACAAGCCGTGAACCACAACAAGCCAGGCGTTAAGGCGCATAAGTGCCAGTCGGGTGCATACAGTTATTAGCTGGCTTCTGGTATTACCAGCCACTGATTGTCTGAGATTTCCAAGGTTTTGAAACAACAGCGAAACGCTTTGCCTATCGGGCTGCAGGCATACACTCCGATTTGGCAATCGTCGGCTATCTTGTGTAAGTGTGTGATCCGCATTTGCAGCCAAGCCTGCCCATCATAAGAATTCTCTAGCAGAAAATCGCTCCCCCGTTTACTGATGCGATACCACATTTCGCGGTATCGTGAAGAAATGTCTTGCGTTGCCCAATCAGAATATCCCAAATTGGTCACCACAGAACCAAGCCGACTAGCTTGTTCGCTTTCATATTCCGTGGAAACTTTTATCCAATTCTGACTGTCAATCCGCACCATTAGGCCACATTGATCATATTTTTCCCGAGGCTGAAATTCTACTTGGGTCATTAGGGAAAAATCGCCAACTTGTCGCATCAATAAGCAATGCCCATCGTCTCTTTGAAAACCATAGTGCGTGTTTTGCCAAAAATCAGTTTTTTCATCTGTAGAAATTTCCAAGCCATTACCCAAACGATAATGCGTCGGCTCGTTGAGCCAGTAAAAATCATCTGACAATGCTGGCTGTAAAAAATTTTCACTAAGTCGCATAATATCGCTCCTAATCAGATACATCGTGATAAGCTAAACGGCTTTTACTTCGGATCACCGATATAGACTCCAAAAGGGTTATAGCTGTTGGATCATGCAGGTTAAGCGCCGTTTAGCTTATTACGAGGCCAGCTAACCATTGATTATACAGAAACTTTCCGAATAACCAAAGTAGGAATATATGGAAACTTTCGACATATCACCCCGTTTTGTGGATTACTGACAATCAGCCGAAATAACATCAGCTTTCCCCCAAGGTTTTAGCACCAATTGTTCAATCTGACTGCACTTCGTAACAAAAATTTACAATTATTCGACGGCACTCGCACTCCCGTCCTTCGCTGTGCCTAGACGTTTTTAGATTATTATCATTTGCTTAAATCAATGTTTAAGGAACGCACGCTACCAGATTGGTGTACTGTTACAGAGCATCCAAAACCAAAACTTTTAAATCTGGGACAGCAGCTAAACGGGCATCATTGGTCAAGAAAAACATAGCACCTTCTCCCATAGCAGTGGCAATCTGGATTGCGTCTGGAGTTCGGGTTCTTCGGTTTGTGCTATGCAATGGACGGAGTTATAAGGGATGAAACCCTTATAGAGAAGGACATTGATGCGATTTTTGTCAATTGTTTTTGCTCTAGAGCGAACTAATCAATTAAGTCTCTTGCCAGATAAGGATTTAGTCGATTTATGCCCCCC
>NZ_JASJFB010000136.1:0-4302 GCF_030065455.1 Microcystis sp. M53602_WE12
GGTGGAGGGAATCAACAATAAACTTAAACTAATAAAACGGAGAGGCTATGGCTTTAGAAACTTTCGGAATTTTTGGGTTAGAAGTATGTTATCTTGGCATCTTGTATGTTGATTTAGCATAAAGGGTAACGAAGAGCCGAAAATTTATTGTAATTTCTCAATGATACTGATAATGATTCTCTTTAGCTGGGGGAGATTGTTTTGAATCACTTTCCAGACGACTTTTTCATCAATTGCCCAATATTCATGAACTAATTTATCCCGCATACCTGCGATGTTTTTCCAAGGAATATTGGGATAATTAACTCTCACTTCATCAGGAATATTTTTGACTGCTTCCCCGATTATTTCAATTAATTTTACTGCCGAAAGAAAGATTTCTATCTTAGTTGAAAATTCGGCAAAGCTTAGATCCTGAGTCATCTTTTCTAGTTGAGAAATTGCCTCTAGAATGTCTTGCAAGAAATCTCTAAATTCCCGTTGTGTCATACATAAATAACCTCGGATAAAATTCTTTCTCTCCTTCTTCCTTTTAAGCCATTTTTACTGATAACATCCGCTTTTACCTTAAGTAAATCACTTAAATAATATTCCAGATCTACTAAATCTAGTAAACTAGGCGGTTCTGTATAATCTATCAGAATATTAACTTCACTATTTTCCTGCACTTCTCCTTTTACATAATCTCCAAAAATACCTAATTCACTGACATGATACTTTTCTTTTACTAAGGACTTAACTTGACCCAAAATCGCTTTAATTTCTTCTAAATTTTTCATGATGCTTACCTTCTAAGATAACGGAAAAGACTTCTACCCTACTGATCAAAATGTTATTTCCTGTATCTGTATTGTAGCAGATATCGGATGAAAGGATAAACCATACTCCTTGAAATCATGGGAATTGAGAGAGTTAGGCCAAAAATACCCCCTCAATTGACTGAATTAAGGGGGCATTTGTCGCAGATATTTATCAAGAAATTCCTCTGATGTTAAACAATCAAAATCAGCAATAATTTTGATTAATTCTCGATTTTCAGACAAAAAGATTTCTGCCGCACCATATTTGGCAGTTAGATAGATAAAAACATCTTCAGAAGGCACTAATTTTTCTGCAATTATCTGACTTGCTTCTGCTTTCATTGCAATCGTTTCTGGTATAAATAAGCAATTAAGATTCTGCCAGATTTGATCTACTATTTTGGCTGCTTTTGCCAACTCGTAAAATTTGGTTAATGAGTTCCTGGGAAATAATAACTTTGATTGAAGATTGATTATTGGGGGTATAATATCCTAACCATGTAAGAATTCGCTCTTGTGGTGAGAGGGGTTTTAATTGACCAATAATATAAATATTTGTATCTAAAAAAATTCTCCTCATTCATACCGCTCCTGAAATAGTTCTTGCTTCACTTTACGAATAAGCTCTAAAATCTGTTCATCAGTGTCGATACCTGCTTCTTTAAATGCAGCTTGCATCTTACGAGCTTGTTCAAATTCTACTTGTTCATTTTGATCGGGAACAATAATAACAACTTCAATCTCTGTGTCTGTTGGCAAATCTTGATGGGGTTGCTCGATAATTAATTGTCCATCTTTGATTTTGGCTTTAGTCTGAATAAATTGCATTTTTGATTTCTCCTCAGACTCAATCTGGTTTATTATATCTATCTTATCATTTTCGAGCGACTAATGTGTAAGAGGAAGATATATAAAAAAACAAAACCCCCTCAACTGACTGAATGAAGCGGCGATCACAAGTTTTTTATTAATGTTTTTTAGGAGACTTTTGTGGTTTCCTTTTCTGAGGGTTTGGAGGGTTTTAGTTGGCACTTGAGGGTTATCTCCATACTTTCACCCGCATTATATCAAAATGATAATCATAGCTCCAAACAGGTAGATCTAATTCGATTGAGATGATAGCAGTCAAAGCATCAACAATAGTAATAGTTTGATCAGGAAATTGTTTAGCTTTTGCTATGGCTGCGAAATACTGATCTTCTGTCGGATTGATCAGATTAGCAGATTCTAAGCAATTTTGTGTGAAATGAGTGGCTTGTTCAAATCCTAATCTATATAGAGGCAAGCTGTAAATTCGGCTAAAACAGCGTCATGATTGATGGATGTGTCAGTATAGCCACTTCCTTTGGGTGCGGGAGATAAGTGAAAAGATTTTTTCGGTTTGGATAAATAGCCTTTCGCTATTAAAAATGATTCTATAGCCGTTTGTACTGTATCAGAAGAAGATACCTTATGCTCTTGATTGTAGGCGGCTAGAGCATTAATTATGGTGGTGGGTAGCTCAATCGTCACCTGTTGCATAACCAAAATCCTCTTGATTTAATCATGTCCCTATTATACAATAAACCCCCTCAACTGACTGAATGAAGGGGCATTTATCGTATTTTGTCAGCAATTTAGCCTACTTTTGTGGTTTCGTTTTCTGATGTTTTGGAGGATTTTAGTTTGCGTTTCAGGGTTGAAGCTGCGCCTAATGCACCAAAGGAGCCAATAGCTAAAAGTCCAGCGGTTGAGGAGGGTTCAGGAACAATTTGTATAGCCCCTTTGCAGCTACCGGGGCAACCGCCATAGTCATAGCCTGGCCCCGGCCGCTTGAAGGTGCTACTAAAATCCGGCCGGGTGAATACTTGATAATCTTCATTTTCAGTACCCCCTACATGGAAAGCTAGACCTCCAAAAGAAAAGTTACCAGCTTTATACCCTGCTGGAAGCACTCCCGGAGCAAAGCCACCATTGGGATTGTAAAGGTTATCCGTCTTCGAGTGAGGAATCTGGTCTCCCGCCGCGGCAATATTGGTATATTCGGGAAGTATTGCAGTAATAGGGTTAGTGATGCCGCCTGGGTCAGTCTCTGTTCCCGTCACGCCAAGGATTTTGTAGCCTGTAAAGGTATATTTTGGAGAAGTTAAACCACTGGTTGGATCAGTGTAAGCGGGTACATCAGTCACAGTAGTCAGCGTGTCCTCCGTAGTCAGATTCAGTTTAAATAAATCACCGTCCGAAGTTAAAAAGTCGAACTTGAAGCTAAGTTGAGCAGCAGGAGGAGCAGCGTGAGCAGGACTTGTAGATAGTCCGATTAGTGCAGTGGTTACAGCCGCTCCAAGAATCGCGGCTGAGATGCTGTTTTTCATTTTTTTTCTTCTCAATAGTGCGGTTATCCCCTCCCAGCTAGGTCAAAGCAACACCCCAACCCAACTCCAAAGGGAGACAACGGGATTATACACATTCCCCCCCCCACAACTGTATCAAAAGTTACAATTTAATAAATCCTTACATTCCTCTCCCTAGCTTAGGGATTCACAGGGGAAGGAGTCTCAGGTGTTTTCCCCTGTTTTACCCCTTCTCAAGCGACCTATTGCCTTCCGTGAGGGATTGTGGCGCGGTATGTCGGATTTGCTGCTTAATTATTGGGAATTAATGAAATCTTGAGGATGAACGATGGTAATATTGGGAATACGGATAAAGTCATCAGGATTAAAGGTTAATAAATGGGTAATGTTAGAAGCTTTCATGACAGCAAGAAGCCTAATATCATGAGTGCGTTTTCCTTTAATGTTGTAGATGGTGACTAATTGAAACCAAAGGGGAAAAATATCCGGCGTTTCTGCAATTAATGTAAAGTTATCTAATAAATCATTGACATAATTTGTAGCTTGTGCTGGAGTCCAACCTAAACCATTAACATCAAGGGGTCGGGTTGCAACTACCCAAAATTCAATTAAAACTTGAGGAATAATAACACATTCATTAGCTGTTTCGACGATTTGAGTAATTACATTATTAGCAAGAGAATAAGTTGCTGAAGACGTATCAGCCGCCCGAAGCAAAATGTTAGTATCCAGTAAATATTGAGTCATTAGTCTTCATACATAGTGTCACGGTGTAAAGCTTCATCAGGTAAATTCGCACTTGTTTTAGGAAGTTTAGCGATTACTTTCTGCCATTTTTGAGCTTTTTCCTGGGGAGTGAGACTATAATCTGGGGAAGGGAGGGAAATTCTTGAGGTGAGAGATTCGGTGAAGGATAACACTTCTTGTTGTTTTTCTAAGGGAAGTTTTCTTAGGTTTTTAATGATAACTTGTTCAATGTTCATTTGACTTAGACTAATAGGCAACCATATCAATCATATCTCATGCCGCAATTTCTCTATATTTAATAAATCTGGTTCTTCGGTTTGTCTTATGCAATGGACGGGGTTATAAAGAATGAAACCTTTATAGAGACAGACATTGCCGCAATTTTTGTCAATTGTTTGCGATCTGGAGCGAACTAATCAATTAAA
>NZ_JASJFB010000308.1:0-5666 GCF_030065455.1 Microcystis sp. M53602_WE12
CTATTTTCTTGCACTAACATCGGACTTTAACAGGTCAAAAGCTTTATTTTAAAAGGGTTTTACCATTATTCAGCAAACCCTAATTACACATCTAAGCCACTACTCCGTCAGACTTCTGCTGATGTGAGCAAACAGAGAACTGAAAACTCAAATCCGATCCCTAATAGCTGTATCCCGTCTCCTGTCTCCTGTCTCGACTAGGAAATTAATTTTGCACGACTACTTATTTTTTTAATAGGAACTATCACCTGATGGGCATTTATTACACAATCGCTGCTGTTTTTCTAGGGATGCAATTAGCTGCAGGAGAAAATTTATCGGCGGCAAACCCTGATTTTCTCCAGCTGCAAAAAGCTCTAGAAAAACACAATTTCATCGTCAAAATTGCCCCGCCACCAGTGCGAGGAGCCTACGGTTTATTTGATAGTAAAACTAGAATTATTTGGATTCATCCCCTAGTTTTTGACTTAGGTATTGCCCGACCAACATTAATTCATGAAGCTGTCCATGCCGCTCAACTTTGTCATGGAGGCAAAACAGTTAAAGCTCTTAATTTAGCCATAGAACCACCAGCAATGACCAGAAGATTTTTTATGAATTATCAGGGTTTTAGCAGACAAATTGAAGCCGAAGCCTATACTGTTCAAGTTCAGCCCGATGGTCTAGATTTAGTCATTTCTTTACTGCAAAAATATTGTGCTTAGAAAACCTGTCGATAAATCTACCAATCCCGTTCTAATTCTTCGGCCACACGACGATAATCGGCACTGGCTTCTTGGGCATTTTTACCGCGCCAATTGGTAATAGCTACCCCGTCTAAAACGGCTTTTTCGTGGGCCTTATAATTTCTGACAAAAGCATGACAGGCAGGAATACCTAATTCTAATAAAGTATTTTGTGCTTCCAAAGTTTCCTTAAGACTACGGGAATCCACTTTTGTTAACAAAACCCGATAGGCAATTCCTAGGGGTTTAACTGCCGTGCGTACCGTGTCAATTAAAGCCATTAAATCCATCGGTGCGGGAGGAGTCGGTAAAATTAAATAATCTGATTCTGCTATTACTGCCGTCAGTAATTCGGAGCGCAAAGCTGGTGGTGTGTCAATCACGATCAGATCGTACTCGATAATTTGACGCAATTCTCCTAATTTCTCGGTATTAATTTGCTTGGCTAAATCAAATACCATACCCGCTTGATTTCTTTCTACCCACCAAGTGGAGGAACCCTGCGGATCCGCATCCACCAGCAAAACACGCTGATTCTGCCCCCAAATTGCCGCTAAATTGACCGCAGTGGTGGTTTTACCCACACCACCTTTACCGTTGACAACAGCGAGGATTTTTGGGCTATTAGGCTTTAATTGCGAGGTCATTTTCAGTTATCAGTTATCAGTTATCAGTTAAGTAAGTAGGCGTTAAAAGTTATCAGATGCCCCTCTTATTAAGGGGGGATCCCCCCGCCTACCGGCACCCCCCTTATCAAGGGGGGCAGGGGGGATCGAACCTAAAATCTATCTTCAATTTAATTATAACCAGCTACTTATCAGTTATCAGTTACCAGTTATCAGTTATCAGTTATCAGTTACCAGTTATCAGATTTGAGTTTTAAGTTCACTGTTTACTGTTTACTGATCACTGTTTACTGATCACTGAAAAAAAGCTCCCCACTGATTACTGTTTACTGATTACTGATCACTTAATATAACTAACCAGAAAGTTTTTGATCTAAGATTTGGCTAGTTAATTTAGGATCGGCTTTACCGCCGCTTTTTTTCATGACTTGACCGACAAAAAATCCCTTAAGATTGGTTTTACCCGCCCGGAATTTTTCTAACTCGCTTGGATGGGAGGCGATAATTTCCTCGATCAGTTTTTCGATCGCAGAATTGTCAGAAATTTGTATTAATCCTTTCTTTTCCACCAGCGCTTTTGGTGAACCGCCTTGGCTGAGAAGTTCTGGTAAAATTTCCTTAGCAATTTTGCCACTAATTGTTCCCGTTTCAATCAGTTTAACTAATTCCGCTAAGTCTGGTGCTTGCAGGGCAATTTCTGTGATCGTCAGCTTATTATTATTCAAATAAGCGGCGATATCTTGACTGATCCAGTTAGCGACTAATTTCGCATTTGCCCCCGCAATTACCGCAGTTTCAAAATATTCGGCCACGGTGCGATCATCGGTTAAAACCCTGGCATCGTAGGGGGAAAGACCAAATTCTTCTTCATAACGACGACGTTTACGAGCGGGTAATTCCGGTAATTCTTCTGCCCAAGCTTTTAACTGTTCGGGGGAGACTTCCAGGGGGGGTAAATCCGGTTCGGGAAAATAGCGATAATCGCTAGAACCTTCTTTTTTCCGCATACTAATCGTCCGTTGAGTAGCTTCTTCCCAAAGACGGGTTTCCTGTACGATTGGTTCGCCATTTTCGATCGCTTCAATTTGTCGATCGATCTCGTATTCTATGGCTTTTTGGATAGCACTAAAGGAGTTCATATTTTTAATTTCTACCTTAGTCCCGAACTTTTTAGTGCCTTTTTTGCGAACGGAAATATTGACATCGCAGCGCAGGGAACCTTCCTGCATATTACCGTCACTGATGCCGAGATAACGCACTAAACGCCTTAATTCTTGGGCATATTCCGCCGCTTCGGCCCCAGTGCGTAAATCCGGTTCCGAGACGATTTCCAATAATGGTACACCTGTACGATTAAAATCCACGAGGGAATGGGTGGAACCGGAGAGACGTTCGCTGCCAGCATGAACCAGTTTTCCCGCGTCTTCTTCCATGTGCAGACGGGTAATGCCGATAATTTTGCGGCTAACTTCCTTAGTTTTTTTATCGACGATCTCGATTTCTAGTTGACCCTGTTCGACAATAGGGAGATCATACTGGGAAATTTGATAATTTTTCGGCAGGTCGGGATAAAAATACTGTTTGCGATCGAATTTGCTATGAGGTGTGATTTTACCGTCGATAGCTAATCCCAGTTTAACGGCACTGGCCAGGACTTCTTGGTTAAGGACGGGTAATACCCCAGGATAACCCAAACAGACGGGACAGACGTTAGTATTGGGGGGACTATCGAAGTTGGTGGGACAGGAACAAAATATCTTGCTTCTGGTGTTCAGTTGACAGTGGGTTTCTAAACCGATAATTGCTTCGTATTCAGTGGCAGACATATTTTCTCGCTCTCGCCGACACAGGAATGATCTGTTTAATCATTATAGTCGCGATTCTGGAGCATTCCCTCCCTTCATAAAACTTAATACTGTAGTTACTAATTACTTTAGTCACCTTTAATATAGCTCAAAAAAGATAATTGATTCAACCAATGTCCGCCATTATTTTTAATTTTATCAAAGGCATAAGACAAGGAAGCTTATCGATAATTTTTCACCAATCAACCTAGCCTTTCTAGTATCCACCACCGACCACAGAAAACGAAACCTAAAACTTTCCACCTCACCGTTAAGATAACCGACATAAATCGTAGCAAAAATTAACTTCTAGAGACGGGATATTTGCTTAGTATAGAAACAGAGAGATTATACCTGAGAACTGACCCCATAACCAGCCAAAAGCAATATAAGCGGCGAAAGTGAGCATTTTCTAGGCAAGTATTGCCTTAGTAAGTAGGTGGGTGGAATTAAATATAAGATGAACGTAGGTTGGGTTGAAGCATGAAACCCAACGCCCGCATGGGTTACGCTACCGCTAACCCATCCTACAAATAATTGTGCCTCCCTACTTAATTGACGATTTTTACTTTTTACTCAATTTTATGTCTTTAACTCTCTCAGAACAACTCAAACGAGAACAATTATCCTACCCCCAAACTCTCCTCCATCATCTGCAAAGGTTACGGCATTTTGTGACAGTGGAAGGAGAGGAGAAATTGCAGCAGTGGAAAAACCTCATTGAAAAGGAGAATTTTCAACCTAGCACCCGTAATTTAGCCTATTATCTCGCCCTGAGACAAGAAGATATCCGGGATTTACAATTAGCTTTAATGCCCTGGGGATTATCTTCCCTAGGCCGGATTGAATCGAAAGTTTTACCGACTCTCGATGCGGTAATTGCCACTTTAGGGGCGGTTTGTCATCAAGAAGCCTCATTATTACCCAAACATCCCCCTTTAGAGGCATTTTTCCAAGGAGATCAACTTTTAGCCTCCCATAGCGCCGAAGTTTTCGGTCTGCCTTCCCCCCGGCGTCGGGTGCGAATTATGGTGACAATGCCGACGGAGGCGGCAACCGACCCCGATTTTATCGCTCAATTACTGCGTTGCGGGATGGACTGTATTCGCATTAATTGCGCCCATGATGGACCCAAAGAGTGGCAGGGAATGATCGAAAATCTGCGCGAGGCGGTCAAAAATCCCGAAAATTTAGTCAATGGACATACCTGTAAGGTTTATATGGACTTAGCTGGCCCAAAAATCCGTTTAGAACAGATTTTAGCCCCCCAGTCCCAAACCAGACTATATCAAGGGGATTTTCTCCTCTTAACCACCCAACCGCCCCATACTGCCCATCCTCAGTATTTTCAGGCTAATTGTTCCCAACCGGAAATTATTCCCCAAATTCCCGTCGGGGCGAAAGTTTGGATTGATGATGGTCATATTGGGGCTGAAGTTATTGCCATAATGCCAGAAGGTCTCTTACTAAAAATTACCCACGCTAGGGAGAAAGGGGAAAAACTCAAAGCAGATAAAGGCCTAAATTTCCCCGATACCGTCTTAAATATCGATCCTTTGACCGCAAAAGACCGGCAAGATTTAGATTTTATTGCCCAAAATGCCGATATTATCGGTTACTCTTTTGTGCAAAAAGCCAGCGATATCGAGACACTACAGCTAGAGTTACAAAGTCGTTTGGGGGATGCTTGGCGACAAAAAGCAATTGTGGCCAAAATAGAAACACCTTTAGCCGTGAAAAATCTACCGGAATTAATCATCCATGCCGCCGGTAAACAACCTTTTGGGGTGATGATTGCTCGGGGTGATTTGGCCGTAGAAATTGGCTATCAAAGACTAGCAGAAATTCAAGAGGAAATTCTCTGGTTATGCGAAGCAGCCCATATTCCAGTAATTTGGGCTACCCAAGTCCTAGAAAATCTGGTCAAGAAAAGTATTCCCTCCCGGGCCGAGATTACCGATGCCGCTATGGCCGAAAGGGCCGAATGTGTCATGCTGAATAAGGGGGAATATATCCGCGAAGCGGTGACAATTCTTGATGATGTTTTACAAAGAATGCAGACCCACCAAGCTAAAAAAACCCCTCAATTACGCGCTCTCCATTCTTGGGTTTAAGCAGTTATCAGTTATCAGTTATTAGTTATCAGTTATTAGTTATCAGTTATCAGTTATCAGTTATCAGTTATCAGTTATCAGTTATCAGTTATCAGGAGATTATTTTTATTTATTCTCCCCAGTTCATAATTCATAATTCATAATTCATAATTCCTCACACCTTTTCAACAGGATTGAGAATCAGAGGCAAATTAACGCATATTATTGACCGCACCACTAACCAAACCAGCGCTAACATAGCGACCATAACCATCAAGACGGTTTTGTTGAGCGATTCGGGAGGGATTATTGACGAGATCGGCAACTCCCACACCCATCATCACCACGGAGATAACTGCGATTAAGTAGTTACGGACA
>NZ_JASJFB010000183.1:0-1223 GCF_030065455.1 Microcystis sp. M53602_WE12
AACCCTTATATAGAAAAGCATTTAGCGATTTTTGTCAATTGTTTTTGCTCTAGAGCGAACTAATCAATTAAGTCTCTTGCCAGATAAGGATTTAGTCGATTTATGCCCCCCTATCGAACCATACCAAGTAACGAAGAACCCCGATTCTTAATGTGTAAAATGTGTAAGAGGAAGAGACGCAAAAAATAAACCCCCTCAACTGACTAAATGAAGGGGGTTATGATATTATTCCAATAGGAAGGGATAGATAGGGTTATAGCCATGAGTATTGATATCTCCGATGAAATTCTCAGTGCAACACGCATGACTGAAGCTGAGATGAGGCAGGAAATTGCGGTCATGCTCTTTCAAAAAGAGAAGCTCACCCTTGCTCAAGCGAGTCGATTTGCAGGAATGAATCGTATTGCTTTTCAACACCTACTTGCAAGTCGTCAAATTCCGGTACACTACGATGTCGAAGATTTTGAACAGGATATTAAGAACTTGCGGGAGATGGGCAGATTGTGATCGTTGTCAGTGATACATCCCCTATCAACAATCTTGCCGCCATTAATCAACTTCATCTGCTACAACAACTTTACGAAATAGTTTTTATTCCCGAAGCAGTTTATCGAGAATTAACTGAGCCTGATTTTCCGGTAGCAGGTTCAATAGAAGTCCAAACCTTAGATTGGATTCAAACTCGAACGGTAACTAACCGCACAGTGATTGAAGCTCTTGAGTCGTGAACTAGATAAGGGAGAAGCTGAGGCTATTGCTTTGGCACTTGAGTTGGGAGCGGATCAAGTTTTGATTGATGAGCGTCGTGGTCGTAGGATTGCTGCTAGACTTAATCTTCGATACACAGGAATTCTGGGCATTTTGGTTGAGGCGAAGAATCGAGGGTTAATCTCTGAGGTGAAACCCTTGCTAGACGCTTTGATTGATCGAGCAGGATTTTGGGTTGCTGCAGCTTTATACAGCAGTGTTTTACAGATTGTTGATGAAGAAAAAAATAAACCCACTCAAGATTGAATGAAGGGGTATTTATGGTATTTTTAGAGGCAATTTAGCCTACTTTTGTGGTTTCTTTTTCGGTGGATTGGCAGGATTTTAGTTGGCCATTGATAACAATGCCTCTTCTATTGGCTTTGGTAACTCAATAGCATGAAACCGATTCACAGAAAAAGCGTAATCTTCACCACTTTCATCAATAACCCGAATTAGACTGTTTATTTCTGCTG
>NZ_JASJFB010000200.1:0-4902 GCF_030065455.1 Microcystis sp. M53602_WE12
AACAGTTACGGTAGCAGTGGATGAACCAGCAACGAAATTCACTGTCCCTGTTGTACTGGTGAAAGTTGCTGCACCGGTTTGAGTGTAATCTGTGCTAAATGTCGCTGTTCCCCCAACTGTATAGTTAGCGGTTAAGGCGCTGGTAGTAGAACCGGTACGAGTGAAGGTATAGACTAAGTTAGTTGTCCCATCTTCATTGACACTACTGGGAGAAACCGCAAGAGTAATACTAGGGAAATCATCATTGGTAATTGTCCCCGTCACTGCGGTAGTTGTCCCAACTGTATAACCTGTCCCCGAAGCAAGAGTTAAAGCAACAGTTTCATTACTTTCTACTGTTGTATCAGCAGTGGGGTCAACAGTTACAGTCGCAGTGGATGAATTAGCAGCAAAGGTGACTGTATTGGTAGTCCCTGTACGAGTGTAGTCAGTATTTAAAGTCGCTGTCCCTCCGAGGGTGTAATTAACCGTTAAAGCATCAGTTGTTACTCCGGTGCGAGTGAAGGTATAAACGAGATTAGCTGTCCCGTCTTCTGTCACACTACTGGGAGAAACCGCAAGAGTGACACTGATATTATCACCATCATCATTAGTAATTGTTCCTAATCCTTGATTATCTGTAATCAGCGCATTGCTAGGATTAGAAAGGTTAATCAAGAAAGTCTCATCCGGTTCAATTGCAGTATCACCATTGACGGAAATAATAATATCTTGGCTGATTTGTCCCGGTGTAAAGGTGAGAGTCCCTGTTGTGGCTGTATAGTCGCTTCCTGCTGTTGCTGTGTTATCAGCAGTGGCATAATTTACGGTAATTGTTTGGGTACTTGTGGTTGACAATGTAACTTTAAATATCAGGTTGTTTGTTCCTGAATTGTTTTCTACAATTGTCGGATTTGAGATAGTAAAGAATGGTTTATCCCAATCGGCTGCTGTCCAGGTTGTTGTTGCTTGCCAAGTTTGGGGTGTCCATTCATCAATACTTTTCCAAGCATCTCCTGACCATTTAGTTGTAGCTTGCCAAGCGTTATCTCCCCAGTTAGGTATGGCACTCCAAAAGTTATCAATTGTCTGTGATGCTGTAGCTGTTGTTGCTATTTCATAGCTATTTGTGTCGAGAAAAGATGATGCAAGCTTTAGCGTTGAATTGCTTTGATTTGCAGTTGATGGAGATAAACCAAGAATCTTTTTAGACTGTCCAATAATCGCATCCCACGCATCTGAAGTCCAAGATGTAGCGGCGTTGTAAGCGGATGTTACTGCATCGGATATATTTCCAATACTATCAATGGCAATTCCGATTGCTTTTCGATTCAGTTCAACGGTTCCACGAAAAGTTAAAGCTGCACCCAGAATTGGACTTATTAGAGTAACGGCTGCTTGAAGAGCAAAATAATCAGCATCAGGAAAATATGTAAACAAGGAATCACTTAAATCAGTGGTATTTCCGTTGGCAACTTTCTGGGTTAAATCTGTCGGCTTTGACAAATTAGTTCTTGTAATAGTTTGATTTAAGACGGGAACTGAATGTTTTTCAAAAGTAATTGCAGATGTTAGTTTGGAATATTTGTCTAAGTTCCAGAGTCCATTTAGGTATGTTGAACCTGCAATGCTAACCACATCGGCCGAGGTTATGTAATGAGTGACACCTAAGTTATTAGTAGCGTTAAAATTAATGCCGGGTTGTTGGGAAATACCCGGACTATTGAAAGTAACAATCTTTCCGAGTTGTCCTGTATAACTACCCCCTACCCACTGACTTAATGCACCGCCTAAACTATGACCTGTAATATTAGGTTTTAGAGTCAATCCGCTTAGAGGATTGGTTACTTCTGAAAGCCATTGATTGACTGCGGCTTTATTGTTATTAAATTGATTATAGCCAACTCCTTCGGTTTCAGTATCACTTAATAAATCTTTACCAGATGAGAATTCAGTACCCCGAATCGCTAAAACAGGAGGTTTAGCAAGGTCATAAATTGTGCCATCAGTGAAGGTATAGGATTGATTTGCGCTGGTGAGTTGGTTGATTAGATTCTGTCCAGCAGTATAGGCGGCGGTATTGTTACCGCCTGAAGTATTGGCAATATCTTGCAGTAAGTTATTGCTATTGGATGTAAATTCATTGGCATTAAGGGGATTGGCTAAAACCAGAAAGAATTTTTCATCAGAAGTTAAACCAAAAGCATCAAATCCTGTGCTAGAATCTTTGAAAACTTTATTGATACGATAGCCTTCGTAACCCAGGTCACTATAGTCATAGATCTTATCTACTTCTTTGCCTTTGTCCGTATCTGTCCAATTACGATAAGCGGTATCTTTGGCCAAAATTTCAAAGGTTTGGTCGGTAGGAGGCGCACTTCCTAAAACGGTAATTTCTATTTGTTTGCTGGTTTCTCCTGGGAAAAAGGAGAGGGTTTGTTTGACAACATTGTTAAAATCTTTTAATTGGTTAGGGTCTATTGAATTGGCACTTCCATCAAGGGTATAGTAATCAACGGTTATCGGTTTATCATAGGTTGAGGACAGTTTAACCTCGAAAATAACCTTCCCTGCGGGAGCATCAAACCACGCATTACTGACTGATATCGTTGGTTTAGGTGGAGAATCAGGTGTGGGTGGGAGTGCTGTGTAAGTGCCAATATCAAATATATTTGGATATTTTGGATCTTGAATTTCGGTGTTGAATAGAGTAGATTTTCCGTTTTTGTCTATATACCAAACTTGGTTCGCAGTATTTCCACTAATAGTACTATTTGAACTCCATGTACCCGAATTGTAAATACCACCACCTACGTTGGCATTATTGTTAGTAAGAATGTTATTCGTTAATGTTGATGTTCCCCAGTTGTAAATTCCCCCTCCATAATCAGCTGTATTACCAGATATTGTACTGTTGGTCAACAATAATGTTGATAGCATGTTGTTGTAAATTCCCCCTCCATAATCAGCTGTATTACCAGATATTGTACTGTTGGTCAACAATAATGTTGATGTTGATAGCATGTTGTTGTAAATTCCCCCTCCATAACCATTATTAGCCGTATTACCTGTTATTGTACTGTTGGTTAATGTTAAGGTTCCCACGTTGTTGTAAATTCCCCCTCCATAACCATAAACCGTATTATTAGTCGTATTACCTGTTATTGTACTGTCGGTTAATGTTAATGTTCCCAGGTAGTTGTTGAAAATTCCCCCTCCTCCTAAGTCAGCCTTATTACCTGTTATTGTATTGTTGGTTAATGTTAAGGTTCCCACGTTGTTGTAAATTCCCCCTCCATAAAAATTAGCCGTATTATCAGATATTGTATTGTTGGTTAATGTTAATGTTCCCCCGCTGTTGAAAATTCCCCCTCCATAAAAATTAGCCGTATTATCAGATATTGTATTGTTGGTTAATGTTAAGGTTCCCGCGTTGTAAATTCCCCCTCCATAAGTAGCCTTATTACCTGTTATTGTATTGTTGGTTAATGTTAAGGTTCCCCCGTTGTTGAAAATTCCCTTTCCTGCTTTGTTGCTGATATAGAGATTATTTAATATAACTCCAAGTTGACTAGAGTTATTTATAATAGAATTATTATCATTCTGCCCAGAGATAGGACTAGCATTATTAACAATAGAAGCTAGTGCTGTTCCATCAGTTTCAATGGTAATCGTACCGTTCGTCTTCAAACTGCGATCGCCTGTTGTCGTATTATTAACATAACTTAAAGCATAAGTCGTTCCTGATTTCAGCTTAATAATATAGGGAGTATTAGGACTTTTATTAGCAATTGTAACAGCATCCCGCAAAGATAAACCACTCCCAATAGTGGCACTTCCATCATTCTCATCTATAGTAGTATTGACAATTAAAGTAATTGGTGCAGCTTGTTCAACCCCTATAAATTGTCCCCCTAAATTAATAACAGCACGATCATCTTCTGTTTGAATATAAGTTAACTCAGCCTCAGTTAAATTAACCCCTCTCACCAGATGAGAAAATAATTCTCCCTCATCCCCCACCGTATCCACCCTATTAATTTGAGCATCCACATAATGCCCAATTTCTTCTAAAATCACCGCAACCAAAGCATCTAAACTAGCAGAAGCAAAAAAACTTTCAGATAGATATATCTTATTGGTGCTAATCCCATAAGCGCCATTTGCACTACCTAAAACACTGCTATTGACAACCTCAATCTCAGGAAGTTGACTAAAATCTCGGCTTTGCCACTGCTGTCGTAATTCTGTCGCTTTAACCACATCATAACTTGTGCCAAAAGCGGTTTCTAAATTCGCCCAAAAGCCATCAGATTGAGCGAAATCGAACAAAACATCGTCAACAGCAGGAAGGAGGGGCAACAGGGTAGAAGTCATGACGGTAACAGCAGAGGTTTATTGCTAACAGTTTTAGCTCAACAATGGCCAATTTTTCAAGACCCCTGTAACAGAAATTAACATTTATTCCAAGAAAACGGGTTTCTTTGAGAAACCCGTTTTCTAGATATTAGGATAAGATTATTGGATTCTTGCCAAAGACTGCCTAAATTCTGCGAGAGAATTAGCGGTAGCTGCTAATTTTAGTAGCTCTTCTAAGATAGTAGGGTTAGTGATTTTGCCGATTATCTCTTCAATTTCTGAAGAAATCTGTCCAAACCGCACAGTTAAAACTGTTTTTATGGCATCGCGGCTTTTTTGTAACGCGCCAATTTCTTTACCAATTTCTTTACCGCGTTCTATTCCTCGTAACTCCCCAATTTCCTTGCCAATTTCCTTACCGATTTCCTTACCGCGTTCTATTCCTCGTAACTCCATATTACTCATTAAAGGCATGGTTCTTTCCTCCTCAAATTGTTTGATTTTACTCTCTAAACTTGACTGCAATTCAGGGGATAAAGTCATCATATTGTCGATGATTTCAAA
>NZ_JASJFB010000685.1:0-1346 GCF_030065455.1 Microcystis sp. M53602_WE12
ACTGGACTAACGCCAAAGCGTCTTTAATTGCTTTGTCTTTACGTTGTCTTGATACTTTAAGATGAAGCCTAGCTACTTTTATCCGTTGCTTGTGATAGTTTTTAGACTGTTTGTTTCCTTGAGGAAACTTTTTGTATAATCGTCGTTGTCCTTTTTTCAGTCGTTTTTCTGACTTTCTTAAATAACGTGGATTCTCTACATTATTGCCTTGAGCATCGGTATAAAATTCCTTTAACCCTAAGTCAATTCCTGTTATTTGTCGCGTTGGTTTACCGTCAGCACGTCTAACAACTCTTACCCGTTTAATCTGTTGCTCTGAATAATAAAATAATGTCTTTTGACTACACCATAAATCAAATTCTCCTGCTTGAAAACCATCAGTAAATCTGATTTTACGTCGATCATCAGATAGTTGGTAGCCTGTTAATTTATACTCAAAGGAACGGTTATGCTTTTTGAACCGAGGAAACCACTTTTCCCCTGGTATCTTAGCATGACAATTCTGATAAAACTTATTAATTGATTGCCAGGCTCTATCAGCAGCCGATTGACGAGCTTGTGAGTTTAATTTATTAACATAAGGTGTTTCTTTATTATTAGCTAGTACCGCACAAAGTTTTTGGAGATCATTGCGGGTTGTCCCTTGATTTGACCCCCAATAACGAACACAAGAATTACGCACAAACTGAGAAGTTATGATAGCTTCATCGAGCCGGTGATATTGCTCTGGTGTTCCGTTTTTTAGCTTTGCTTCTACGACTAGCATCTAACAATCCTCGACCCTTGGCTAAGTTAGGTATAACACAGTTTACCCACAGATGGTGGAATTAAACCGATGCTCCGCGGTTGATATTCTGGTCTGATTTCATCCCCCGCAAAGCTGAGTATCTTCTCGAAAAATGTAGCGGGGGCATTCATCCGACATTTTAGGTAAAGGTCGCCCTTGGTGTCCCGATCCCCCATCGGGATTTTTTCAATTTGCTCGATTACCGTCGCCAGCAGCGCCGGAGACGCGATGAGAAACACCGCATTCTTCATGTGTTTAGCGTAGGTGCTACCCTTGCAGAATTGCCCCAGATCTTTGATAAAGGGAAACGCTTCATCCCGGACAATCTGGAGCATTGTCTCCGCATCATCGATATTTTTGAAGTGCGACCAACGGATATGCTGTTGGCTGGCGGTAAAGGTGGTATTTTCGAGTTTTTCGCCTAATCGTTGGGCTTTACGCTCCTTAGCTAGTTCTAGGTCATCTAGGCGCTTGATGAAGAGTAAATAGGAAATCTGCTCGATTACCGAAAGCGGGTTACTAATGCCGTTATTCCAGAAGGTTGTCCAAAGTTTATCTA
>NZ_JASJFB010000671.1:0-8652 GCF_030065455.1 Microcystis sp. M53602_WE12
TAGTACAGAGCGTTGTTCAGCCATTGGTTTTGTCATCGACCGGGGGAGAAAGGGGTAATCAGGGGTTCAGGGACTCTGACTAATAAGAGATTGATTTATCTGTCATGATTTCCCAGAATGCTACCGCCTAGCTTAACACATTTTAGTTATCTAGCGATATATATATAAATAAATGTGTAAGTAGATGGGCGTAAAAAACTCTAAGATCCCCCCGCCTGTCGGCACCCCCCTTATTAAGGGGGGCAGGGGGGATCGAGTGCAAAACCTATCTTCTATTTAATTGCAAACAGCTACTTAGGAGTCAACGACTAATATTCCAGAGCCGGCACTTGCTGTGGCGAGAAACTCAGAGGAGTTGACCCCAATCCCTATCGCCATCAATAGGATTTGGAGGGATGCTCATGGCTGATTGACATCCCTCCCTGGGCCGGTTAACAGCAAACCCTAGGTACTTATTGTAACTCTGACCAAATTCCGCGGCAGCGCTCTACAATTAGTCCCTGAAAAATTAATTGGGTTGCGGGATGAATCTCTACTTTATACAGAGCAAAAAGACCTGTTGGACTATTTAGATTTAACTCCCTTTGCGTTAGAGATAAGGCTTTTGTTCGGTGCATTTCCACCGCTTTTAGTAAGCCTGGATAACTAACATTACGCAGGGACAATTGACCATTTTTTGTGAGATAAATAGCATCATTTTGCAAGAGATATTCCAAACTGATCAAACTAGCGTGGACATCCACATCTTTTTCTAAACCCCCTAAACGGTGAGCATCTAAACCAAAGCGAATGCAGAAATTAACAGCGACTAATTTTCCCGCTTCTTCGGCAGGTAAAGCACAATCGGCAAATTCAAAGCCTAAACTATCTGAGCGCCACTCCTCGACTCCGGCATAGGTATAGTTTTGAAACAGTTTATTTTTGAGTTTTAAGTCAAATCCCAACCCACTAGCATGACCCGCTTCATGGAATTGGGTATCGAGATGGCGATAGCGTTCACCATTAATTTGATCCTCTAGGGGTCTTAATAGCAAATCGGCCGTTTCTGGCTCAAAAATTTTTCGGATACATTCGTAGCTAGAACCGGAAAAGCGTCGTTTTTGCTCACTGGCATTATTTAAAGCTGGTCCTTGAACACTATTGGGAAAAGTCCACCTATGGGGAACGATAAAAGCCTCCCCCTTTTCACCTTTAACCGTGCCACAACTAGCAATTTCAGTAAAGGATAAATTTCTGGGAATCGGTTGTCTTAGACTGCCAAATTTTTCACGAGTCAAGCTTTCTAGTTGTTCGATAGAAGGTTGACTATTTTGGTGAATTTTTCCGTAAATTGCACTCAACGTGAGTTGTCGTTCTCCCTGACGATTGATGCGATAGGGAGCAATCATCAGAAAATAACCATTTTTACCGATAAAATTCAGATTAATGAAATCTTCTGATAAAATGCTCCAGTCGTTGGTTTCTAAAGCCGCTGCTGTTTTCCAGAGCCACTGAGCCGGAACTTCACAGCTATCTGCTTCCTGTTGACGGAGTTTTTTCGCCGCGATTGCAATTTTATTTTGCTCGATATCTTGGACGATTTCTTGGAACAACTGTTGTTGATTAACCAGGGTTTGATTCATTTTTTGGGTAGCTAAGTTGGTGTAATAGTTTAACGTTGTTTTTTGACCCGTCTCTCATCGGCTAAACTCTTAGCCATTTTAAGATTTTAGGGTCTTTGTCATAGCGATAGGTCAGTCCATCTTTCCCCGTAATTGATTTTCCCTGACTGGCTTTGCTTCTGATGCTACTAAGGGAATAGTCGCTTAATTCCTTCATTTGTGCATGGGAAAGTCCCTCTTCGACTTCTGTTAAGATTGTTGTCGTTGGCGATTCGGGGGGGGGTTCCCCGGCAGAATTGATTTTAGGATTGACCTCGGTTTCCTGATTCGGTAAATCTTCGAGCCTAGTTTGAGAATTATCGACAGAAATATTAATAATTTCTTTCACTTTTTGTCGGCGATATTCCTCCACTGTAAGCAGTTGCCAATGGGAATTACTAGAGAGTTCTAAAACCCATTGATGATAGTTAAAGAGACTTTCCCGATGTCCGACACTAATAAAAGTTGTGTGAGTTTTCTGCAATTGCCGATATAAATTTTCCTCATTGTTTAAGTCCAAAGCACTTGTGGCTTCATCGAGGATAGTAAAACTGGGACGGGTAATTAATACCCTAGCAAAAGCCAAACGTTGTTGTTCTCCCAGGGACAAAATGTTTTCCCAAGGCTCTTCTGTATCAAAGCTATTGACTCGATTTAGTAAATTTTGGAGATTGACTTCTTGCAAAACTTCCCTTAATTTTATCTCATTGGTTTCTTGATTGCGATTGGGATAGAGTAACTGTTCTCGCAAGGTTCCTAATATTATATAGGGACGTTGGGGCAGAAACAATACTTCTTCTAGGGGGGGACGCACTAATCGGCCGGTTCCGGCATTCCATAAACCGGCAATTGCGCGTAGCAAGGAACTTTTCCCCCGACCACTCGGACCGACAATTAATAAACCTTGTCCTGGCTGAACAGAAAGGGAGAGGTTTTCGACAATTACCTGTTCATAATCGGGGGTTTGCAAGGTGACATCTTCAAAGGAAAATTGGTTTTCTTCGATGGTTTTAATCGTGCTTAAATTTTCCGGTTGTTTAATGACTTCTTCTAAGGCTTGGGAAAATTGCGATAGACGTTCAACATAACTGCTAAATTGTGCCGAAGTGCCAAATTCACTAATTAATTCCGCCAGCGCCGTAGCAAACAAATTAGCCGCTAAACAGGCTTGCCCGACCTGTCCGAAACTAATGCCCTCACTATTGATATACAAAGGACCCAAAATGACAAAAGTAAATACTTGAATTGCCGCCTGATAGCCCCGACTAAAAATTTCTGTGCCTCTCTCCCAATCAATTTTACGTTTAGCGCTGTCTAAGAGTTTATTAAATCGCCGCTGAATAATATTTAATTCCTGATTTTCTCCCTCAAAGAAAGCGATTGACTCCGCATGATTACGAATGTGGGTTAGAGCATAATTGTAGTTAGCCTTAAGTTCTAATTCTTCTTGAGTAATTTTATTTAAAGCTTGGTTAAAATAGATAGCAATGACGTTACCGAGAATTGTCCAAACGACTAAGATAATGGCTACAGAGGAAGAAATTGACCAGAGAATCACTAAAAAAGTGATCATATCTAGGACATTTTCTAGGGCAACTGCAAAAAAGGAGAGAGCTTTACTGGTAATCGGCTCAATTTCCTGGGATAAACGCTGATCTGGGTTGTCGATATCGGATTTAAAATTAATTCTGTAATAGGCGCGATTATGCAAATATTTGTTGAGAATCCAGTCGTTGAGCCAAGCATACCAATCTAGGGCGATTCTTTTTCTGAGAAATTTAAGCAAGCCAACTAAAAGGGTGACAAAGAGCAGTCCAACCGCAAAAACTACCAAAGTTTTGACAAATTTATCAAAATCACTTTTTTCAAGAATGACATCAACTAAGTAATTACTAACAAAGCTATTGAAGGCATTTAATCCCACAACTCCTAGGATTGCCCCGATTAGTAGGATGAGCATTGCCCAAGCTTTCATCACATCAGAAAAAGCCCTTCCCCCCGATTCAGTAGGATACCAATAGGGAGCAGCGATCAGCTTGACACTGTGCCAAAATTTGCTGACATCGGAGATAATATTAGTCGTCGATCGATCTTGAGGGACTTTGGCGGACATATAGCATTTATATTTGAGTTGTGGACATTTTGCTGGAATGATTTTAGATTTTGGCTGGATTGGCGGATTAGAAGGCAATTGGCGAAAATATAAAGCTCCCCGACAATTTTAAGGTTATTGTGCTTGAGTTGTGGTAACATACTCCCGTCGCTTTATCTGTCAGCATAGAGTGATCGCTTTCTCAGCCCCCCTGCTACTGCTTTTTTAACCCTCGTTATCTTACTACAAGTAACCATTGTTTTGATAGCTAAAGCTAGTGAGCGCTTCTCAGACTACCACATATTACCGAATTTTGTTGACCATGACAAATTTTCTTTTCTATGATAGGATTTCAGGATACAGGGTTCAAAGTAATGAGGTGCGCCGATTTTCTTCCCCGTTTACTGTTCCCTCAAAGCGATAACAGACCTCGCGACATCATGGTGAAAAATGTTCGATATATGTTACATTTTGTCCTCGGCTTCCTTGCGCCCCTACAGTGGGGGGCAAATTCGGTTTCTGTAGGGGCATAAAGCATACGCCTTCCCCTAGATAACCTTTTTTTATCATCACAAATGCGGGAGAGTCATGAGTAGAAATATGAAAACAATTTACCCACTTTCACCGGGACAAGAAGCAATGTGGTTAATCTGCCAAATTGCTCCGGAGAGCGTTGCTTATAATATATTTATTACTGCAAAAATTCATGCTTATTTAAACATTGCTGTTGTCAATCGTGTCTGGCAAAAAATTATTGAAAAGCACCCAATTCTGAGAACCACCTATACCAGTTATGAAGGCAAACCGGTACAGCAGGTTAACCAGCAAGAGAATTTTAAGGTTGAGGTAATAGATGCCAGCGACTGGAGCGAAGACCAATTAGTAGAAAAAATCTATGCTATTGCTGACCGCCCTTTTAACTTAGAAAAAGATTCAGTTTTGCGGGTGAATTTATTTACTCGTTCAGCAGCAGAACACATTCTCTTACTGACAATGCACCACATTGCTGGCGATATGTGGTCTTATGATTTACTGCTGAGTGAATTTCAAGCTTTATATCCCGGGGAAGTGGAGCAAGTTAGTCAACAGCAGACAGAAGCAGCCCCAGATTCTTTAAATGAAAATAAAACCTATGCAAATTTTCTCCAATGGCAAGCAGCAATGCTATCGGGTACTAGGGGAGAAAAACTGTGGCAATATTGGCAACAACAATTAGCTGGCGAATTGCCAATTTTGCATCTGCTTCCCGACAAACCCCGCCCCCCAGTAAAGACCTATCAAGGAGCCTCATACATTGCCAAGCTAGATGAACAGTTAACTGAAAAACTCAGGTATCTAGCTTCAGCATCGAACACCAGTCTTTATCAGATTCTGCTCACAGCATTTTACGTCCAACTTTACCGCTACACTAATCAAACAGATATTCTTATAGGTAGTCCGATGAGAGGTCGGACGGCTAAAGAATTTAAAGAGATTGTTGGCTACTTTTCCAACCTGACCGTTTTAAGAGTTTCTGTTCAGGAGAATGCCACATTTACAGAACTTCTGGCTCAAGTTGGCAAAATAGTTAGACAAGCCCAAAAGCATCAAGATTACCCATTTTCTTGGTTAGCAGATAAACTCCAGCCACAAAGAGATACTAGCCGTTCGCCTTTATGTCAAGTCAGTTTTGCTTGGCAAGCACAAACTTGGTGTGAGGCTAAAAATAATTCCTTGCATCTGCAAAAATCAGTGTTACCAATGGAGCCATATTTGTTAGGACAAAGAGGCGGACACTTGGATTTGAGTTTAATGGTAAGGGAAGCGAAAGGGGAGATTGAGCCGTGTTGGCAATACAATACTGATTTATTTGAAGCTGTTACTATTGAGCGTATGGCCAAGCATTTTGTCAGATTGCTCAACTCCATTGTGCTTAATCCACAGCAGCCCATTTTCCAATTATCAATGCTCACAGAAGTTGAGCAGCGGCAGTTACTTTTTGACTGGAATAATACTCAGGCTGACTATCCATTAGATAAGTGTATTCATCAATTGTTTGAGGAACAGGTGGAACGGACTCCTAATGCTGTTGCAGTAGTATTTGAAGGTCAACAATTAACCTATAATGAGTTAAATTGTCGAGCTAATCAGTTAGCCCATTATTTGCGGAAATTAGGCGTAAAAGCTGATACTTTAGTCGGTATTTCCCTTGAGCGTTCCTTAGAGATGATGGTCGGATTATTGGGGATATTAAAAGCGGGTGGTGCTTATGTACCTCTTGATCCTGAGTATCCTAAAGAGCGAATTGAATATATCTTGTCTCATTCTGATGCCAAATTTTTGATTACCTCTAGTCAAATTTTAGAGTCCTTCCCCAATCATCGAGCGCAAGTTATTTGTTTAGACACTGATAAGTCAGATATTGCTCAAGAAAATCAGAACAATCCAAAAAGTCAGGTTGGTGCGGAGCATTTGTGTTATGTCATCTTTACCTCTGGTTCAACTGGTAAACCTAAAGGGGTACAAATTTGCCATCAATCCCTGGTGAATTTTATCCATTCCATGAAATCAGAACCAGGATTAACCGCTCAAGATTGCTTAGTTGCGGTTACTACGATTAGTTTTGATATTCATACTTTGGAAATCTATCTTCCTTTAGTGGTGGGGGCAAAGCTGATTTTAGCTAGTTCTCAGATTGCCTCAGATGGTTTAGGATTAGCCGAACTAATTGCGACTCATCAAGCCACAGTGATGCAGGCCACACCAGCAACTTGGCGTATTCTATTAAGCCCAGATTGGCAGGGGAACCCTAAATTAAAGGCGATTTGTGGCGGAGAAGCATTGCCACGAGAATTGGCGGATAGTTTGTTGGCAAAAGTGGGTTCTCTTTGGAATATATATGGACCGACTGAAACAACCGTTTGGTCAACCACTTATGAAGTTAAACGAGATCGTCCTAACCCCCGACTAGATACCCCCGAACCTATTGGTCGTCCTATTGCTAACACCCAAGTTTATATCCTAGACTCATCCTTGCAACCTGTGCCAATTGGTGTGCCGGGAGAACTTTATATTGGTGGGGATGGTGTGGCTAGAGGCTATTTCCAGCAACCTGACTTGACGGCTGAACGGTTTTTGAGCAATCCTTTTTTACCGAATTCACCCCTCTATAAAACAGGAGATTTAGCTCGTTATCTATCAGATGGTAATATCGAATACTTAGGACGCATTGATAACCAGGTTAAAATTCGCGGCTTCCGCATTGAATTGGGGGAAATTGAAACCGTTCTTAGTCAGCACACTGCGGTCAAAACGGCTGTTGTGATTGCCCGGGAAGATGAGACAAATCAGAAACGTTTAGTCGCCTATATTATTCCCAAAATAGAGATTATTTCCACTCCAAAAGAGCAAAATTCACTTAATGTTACTGAACTGCGGCAATTCCTGAAAGCCAAGTTACCAGAGTATATGATTCCTAGTGCCTTTGTCATTTTGGAATCCCTACCCTTAACACCTAATGGTAAGACTGATTACCGTGCTTTACCGGCTCCCGAATTCCAAAGCCAAGAGCAGTATATTGCGCCGCGTAACCCAATTGAAGAAATACTGGTAACAATTTGGTCTGAAGTTTTAAAAGTCAAACAAGTAAGCATTAATCATAACTTCTTTGAACTAGGAGGACACTCATTATTAGCTACTCAACTCATTTCCCGCATTCGCACTAATTTCTCAATAGAAATTCCCTTAAGGAGTCTATTTACAGCACCAACAATTGAAGAATTATCCCAACAAATTCAACAATTACAGCAACAGGATTTAACCCTATCCGCACCCCCCATATTACCAAGGGGTGAACAATCTGAATTATTGTTGTCTTACGCTCAAACTCGTCTCTGGTTTTTAGACCAATTAGAACCTAATAGTGCTTTCTATAATATTCCTGTAGCTTTACGTTTGCAAGGTCATCTTAATCAATCTGCTTTAACACAAAGTTTAGAGGAAATTATTCAACGTCACGAAGCATTAAGAACCAACTTTATTACCGTTAATGGACAACCAAATCAAGTTATTCAAACAGTAACAAATTGGGCTGTATCAGTAATTGACTTGCAGCATTTATCCCCAAAAGAACAAGAAATTGCTGCCAAAAAATTAGTCAAAGAACAAGCATTTAAAACCTTTGATTTAGGTAAAGAAGCATTAGTAAGAGCCACCTTAATCCTGCTGAATAATAACGAATATTGGTTATTATTATGTCTGCACCATGTTATTAGTGATGGTTGGTCAATGGGTGTATTGATTGAAGAATTAACAGCGTTATATAATGCTGTTAATCAAGGTCAACCTTCACCCTTAAAACCCCTACCAATTCAGTACGCTGATTTTGCAATTTGGCAAAGACAATGGTTGCAGGGAGAAGTCCTAGAAAACCAATTAAATTATTGGAAAAAACAACTAGCAGACGCACCAACTTTCTTACCACTACCAACAGATAAACCTCGTCCAGCAGTCCAAACATTTACTGGGGCACATCAAGAGTTCCAACTATCCCTTGAACTCACCCAAAAGCTAACAGAATTAAGTCAGCAACAAGGGGTAACAATGTTTATGACATTGTTAGCAGCCTATGGAATATTACTTTATCGTTATACAGGACAATCAGACATCTTAATAGGCACACCTATAGCTAACCGTAACCGTCGTGAAATAGAGAGTTTAATAGGCTTTTTTGTGAACACCTTAGTAATGCGGACTGACTGTTCAGAAAATCCCAGTTTTCAGGAATTATTGATGAGAGTGAGAGAAATGTCTTTAGGTGCTTATGCTCATCAAGATTTACCCTTTGAAATGTTAGTAGAAGCCTTACAAACAGAGAGAAATCTTAGTCATACTCCTCTATTTCAGGTAATGTTTGTCCTTCAAAATACTGCCTTATCTGAA
>NZ_JASJFB010000294.1:0-3064 GCF_030065455.1 Microcystis sp. M53602_WE12
ATTTATAAATTCTTAAGAATTAATTGAGAAAGATTTTTATTTAACAACGATGTTATCATAGTTACAGCGATTTTACTGAATTTCATAATGGGTTATTCTGTGCTTTTTTGGGCAGCAAGGGTTGAAACCCTTGCCACACCTAGAAGGGTATCCTAATTGAAGCGGGTAAATCAGTCAATTTCACCAGCAGTGATGATCTTTTTTTTGTGTAGTTTTATTGCAAAAAAAAAGTTTTTTTGACAAAAAGCACAAAGTATGATACTCCCCAACGTATTTCTGGCTGCGAGTAATTATTGCAGAGTGGGGGAGTGGGGAAGTGGGGAAGTGGGGAGATAGGGAGAATAAATAAAAGCAATCTCCTGTCTCGGAGTCTCCTGACTTGAAAGAGGGTGTGGGGTGTGGGGTGTGGGGTGTGGGGAAGAAAACCTCTTTCATCTGTGGGGGTGAAAATTTTTTCATCGAGACTGCCCCCTGTGAATTGTCCTAGGCGGCGAGAAACTTAACCAACTCCTCTAATTTTTGCCAAGCTAACCCACTGGCTAAAATGTCGCGAGCGAGGGCGAAACCGGCAGCATGGTCGCCAAAAGTGACCTTTTCTGCCACCTGTAGGGCAAGAGAGGCATTAATCGCCACAGCATCCCGTTGAGCCGGCGTTCCACCCCCTTGCAGGACATTTTTGAGGATTTCGGCATTTTCTGGTACTTCCCCGCCTTTAAGGGCATTTAAACTGGCTCTGGGGATAGCAATTGACAAGGGATCGATCGCCGCAGAAATCACCTCGCCATTATTTAATAAAGCCATATCGGTCAGGTCTCCTAACCCCACCTCGTCGAGTTTTTCCCGGCCGTGAACAATAATCGCCTTTGGGGTTCCCATTTGTGCTAAAGCCGTGGCCATGGGGGTGAGAAATTGCCGGTCATAAACCCCGATAACTTGACCTGTGGGACGGAGAGGATTAACTAGAGGGCCCAGAAGATTAAAAACCGTGCGAACTTTCAGGGTTTTGCGGAGATTAGCCACACTTTTCAGGGCTGGATGCCAACCGGGGGCAAAAAGAAAGGTAACTCCCACCCCATCTAAAGCCGCCGCTACTTTCTCGCTAGGGGCGCTCAAATTAACCCCAAGATATTCTAAAACATCGGCCGAACCGACCTTGCTGGAAGCCGAGCGATTGCCGTGTTTAGCCACTTTTACACCCCCGGCGGCCGCCACAAAAGCCACGGCAGTGGAAATATTAAAGGTTGAAGCCCCGTCACCGCCGGTGCCACAGGTATCGATAACGGGAGTGGTATGGGGTTTAGGGTCTTCTAAGCGAGATTGTTGCCGTAAAACTCGGGCCATTCCCGCTAATTCCGCGGCCGAGACTCCTTTTGCTTGCAAAGCCGCTAAAATCGCCCCCGATAAAACTTCTGGAATCTGGCCGTTTAACCATCCGGTCATTAATTCTTCAGCTTGGTTAAGGGAAAGGGATTTTCGATCGAGTAGTTGCTGCAGTAGGTTTGGCCAGTCTGGAGTGGTCATCGCTGTTCCATTGGTGTGGGGATGGGGCGATATAATATCATAGCGGTTTGTCGGGAGAATCGATCGCTCCTAGTCATTTTTACTTTAAATCGAGCAAACCCTGTTCTTTTAACTTAGGATTAAAACGAATTTCCATCTGTACTCCCCGTTTTTCTAGGGTTGATAAAATATCGTTTTCTACTCGTCTGGATACCTGTTTTAATAACTTGATTTGCCCCAATTCGTCAGCACTTTGATAAAATTCTTTTTCTGTGTCAGTCATGACTAATTTAGCATCAATTGGTTCTGTCCAGAGTTTTTCATCGCCGGTTACTGCCTGACTTTCTCTTAGCCAAGCTTGTTTAATCGATTCGAGAATAGTCCGATTAGGACGATCAATCAACTGTATTTTTAGCCAATAACAAGCTTGAGGCTGTCGGGCAAGATGTTGTTTTAAACTGAGATAAATATCACGAGAATAGCCGACAAACTCTAGGACTTGTTCTCGATCAAAAATGCCATAAACCCCGATTCTTCCCTGTAAATCAGCACAGATATTACCCGTGGTATCTAGGTAGGGAATATATTCTAATTGTTCGAGATTAGCAAAAGTATCAGACTCATTCATAATTAATCGTCGCTAATTGGTTGGAGATAAGTAGGTAGGTGTTAAAAACTTTCAGATACCCCGCTGATCAAGTAGGGTTGATTCAAGGTAGGGTTGATTCAAGGTAGGGTTGATTCATGAATCAACCCTACCCGTTTAAAATTGTACCAAAAAGTTTTAGGCTAAATTAGTCCCCAAAAATGCTCAATTCTCAATGCCTACTGCTTCTCTTAACGAAATTGTTCACGCGGCCCTAAGTGGTCAAGTGGTTTCTTTTCCCACGGATACAGTTCCCGCGTTGGCAGTTTCTCCCCCCTATGCTGCCTTAATTTTTGCCGCTAAAAAACGGACTTTTGATAAACCCTTAATTCTCATGGCGGCCTCAGCAGCAGATTTATGGGATTATGTCGAGGGAAATCAGGAAGAAAGGGAAATTTGGCGGCAAATGACCGAAAAATACTGGCCCGGCTCCCTAACTTTGGTTTTACCTGCTTCTGAAAAAGTACCAAAAGTTCTTAACCCTAAAAATCCTAGCACGATTGGTATCCGAGTTCCCGCTCATGCGATCGCCAGAGAAATTCTCGGTCGAACTGGTGTTTTAGCGACCACAAGTGCTAATCTGTCAGGACAAGAGCCTTTATTGACTCCAGAAGCGATTATGACTACTTTTCCCTCGGTGACGGTGTTAGCGCCCACAGAAAGGCAAGCATGGGGAATAATCAATAGTGGACAACCCTCCACCGTCGCGCGTTGGCAATGTCAAGGATGGGATATCTTACGACAAGGGGCAGTTTTTCTGTAAATATGGACGATATTGACGCTTTAAAACGGGAATTACAGCAAACTCGCCTCGCTTATCAGATGGCCGTGGCAATTAATCACCTCAAAAGCAGTTTTTTGGGACGGGTTGCCCACGAATTGCGATCGCCATTGAGCAGTATGATCAGTCTCCATCAA
>NZ_JASJFB010000625.1:0-4821 GCF_030065455.1 Microcystis sp. M53602_WE12
AGTCCCTGAATTTTCCCCCCGATCACTCCCATATCTGGTACTTTTTGATTTACAAAAACTCTAAAAGTCTTAACCAACAAGGGTTTTACCATTATTCAGCAAGCCCTAATTATACTTGTCCCTAAAACTGGTTTCTAGCAAGGCTTTCAAAATAGCTTGACATAAAACCTGATTTAGGGGTTACAAAGGTGAGATGCTCCCTCCCTCTTAGCAATGCCATCGTTAGCATGACTTTCTGGTGATTGTTCTGCTTTATTTTTGGACTTTTCTAGTCGCAAATATTTTCTGAGATTAGAGGTTTGCCAACCAAAGCGAGTATGGACTTTTGCCAATTGAGATAGTTGCTCAATCGCCCATTTCTGTCTGACCATAACTGGCGAGAAACCTTTTCCAGACTTAGCTCCTTTTCTACTGGAAGTTAGATCAATATCGGTTTTGACATACTCAAAGTAAATATCGGTAATTGGATAGATTTTGGTTAGTTCAGAAACGACTCGAAGTTCAAGTTGACGATTAGCTCTGATTGAGGGAGCTAATTTTCCTTGTTTTCTATTTGAGAATCGTTTTTGTCGATGCGCTCTTAGATTAAAAGAAAGTTGGCGGTTAATCCGTCTTCCTCTACGTCCTCTTCGCATTAAGCATCGATTGTCTAGGCGCTCTCTTACTCGCTTAAAAGGAAGTTCTAAGTGAGCCTTCCAAAGAGTAAAAAGGGAGGATTGAACGCCAATTCCAGAGAATAATTTACCCGGGTTAATACCAATGGCAATCGGTTGGGTTTTGCTATCAGAAGGTTCAGTGGTTAGCTGGACATAGAAAATATCTAAGTCGTTGAATTTACCGATAGCTTTTCCTTGCTTAATCCACCGCCTGGCCCGACTGGGTTTGGTGGGCATTAACGACTTTCCGTCTTTTGAGATAACAGGAACTCTTGCCATGGAGATAATCCTTAAGAGTGAAGTTAAAGTACCTTTCCGCAACACAATCAAGATGTCTTGTCTAACAACGCCTTACCAATAGAGCTTAGAGGGAATCCGAACTAGGGAAGTATTCGGAGGTCTGGGCCAGATTGTGTCTCGATGCGGTAGTCTCTACTTGCGTCGCCTAAATTGGTTTAGGCAAGCCCCGTCCCTTTTAGGGCGGGGTTAGTGACGAATCAAATTATCTCAAACCCAGTCAACGCTTCGACATTTTGTCGGAAAGCGATTAAGGCATGATTAGCTTGATACTCGACGAGACCAGAGAAGATCGCCTCCGAGACTTCCTGCGAGACAACGGTTTTGATCTCAATATTGGTGTTATAACCGACCATATCTCCCTGGCGGTTGCCGTGGCGACCTGCGCCCTGGGCTTGCGAGAGGGTATAGCCAGTTACGCCTAACTCTTGCAGCAGCTTGATCATGCGGTCTTGCAAGACGGTTTCACCAATGATGACAACCAGTACAGCCGGTTTAATGGGTAGGGATGAGGATGACATGGGCAACTCCTAAAATGGGTTTTTCAAAGACAATGTTATTGACATCCTCACCACGCTACTTTTTTAGGATGGTCGCGTCAATGGGGTTGACGCAGATAGCGAAAAACGCTTAATTGCTTAAGTCTGACTCTTTCGACCCGTCCGTTTTGAGTGTCCGAATGCCGGACGGCCACTTTGAACAAGTCGAAAAAATCTCATCT
This sequence comes from Microcystis sp. M53602_WE12, assembly GCF_030065455.1. Taxonomy (NCBI): domain Bacteria; kingdom Bacillati; phylum Cyanobacteriota; class Cyanophyceae; order Chroococcales; family Microcystaceae; genus Microcystis; species Microcystis sp. M53602_WE12. Next base: position 1,675 of record NZ_JASJFB010000625.1, read on the forward strand.
TCAACCTTATTTCCTAGAAAGTTTTACTCGTTCAAGGCCGAATTTGAAGTCTTTTCTGAACGAAACCCCCTACTATCTGTGGTCAGGGTTCAGTTTTTAGCTTGGTTATCGCTTTTTTCATTGTAGCTTAAAGCCGTCCTCAAAGGACGGGGTTTTCAAGCCAAATTTTCGATAATAGAATACCTGACTGGGGTACGCTCAAGAGATGGCGATCGCCTCTGTTGTCGGTATCAAAATATTCTCGGAAATCGGCTTGGCATCGGGTAAGTAGTCCATAAAAAGCCTCATCTGATTCATTTGTACGGGACCAAAAATAGTGGCAAAAGAAACATCGGCTGCATCTCGTCCTGTGCCAACGCGAATTAGCCCGCTCTGAGGCACAAGGCGGGTAGGATCGAAAAGATACCAGCGACCCCCTAGATAAGCCTCAAACCAGGCATGAAAATCGGGGGGATTTAAACCATAGGCGTAGCCGGAAACAAAGCGTGCCGGAATGTTCAAAGCTCGACAAAAAGCAATACCTAAATGGGCAAAATCACGGCAAACGCCTACCCTTTCTATCGCTGTATCGCAAGCAGAAGTTAAAGAATCACTGCTACCAGAGAGATACAAAACATTGTCATAAATCCAGTTACAGATAGCTGTCACCCTGGAATAACCAGGGACTAAATGGCCAAATTCAGCCGCGACAAAGCGCAATAATCGATCTGACTGACAGTAACGACTCGGATAAAGATAGTACAAGATATCGAGGGGTAAATCGGCTGGCTTTACTTCAAAAATCGTACTGGGGTCTGAATAATAAGGAGATAAGCCAACGGTTGCTCGATAGGAAATTTGCAAATTGCCAGGAGGGGCATTGAGTCGAAAGTATCGATTTCCACTGACAGAAGTGATGTATTCCTCAATCGACCGTTGAGAGTTAGAATGGAGGTCTTCCTGAACAATAATCTGATGGTTGTTGCTGACAATAGCAACATTAAGAATTAGAGTGCTTGCTTGCTCAATGCTGTAGGTTAATTCACAGCCAAGTTCATACTTTAGCATATCGTTTTTTTCTGTCCTTTCAATACGAGCAGATGCTGGAGCCGAAGCCGATTGTAACGCTGCACCCACAAACAAGGCAGGTTGAAGGCTGTTCCCACGGCGAGGTTTACCAGCACACCCCAGCCAGGAGTCCAGAGCATCGTCACTAACCAAAACAGCCAGATGGCGATGTGAACGTATTCCGCGCGACGGGTTTCAGCCAAAAAACGGGACATTACGGCACAGTCCCCACCGCCAACGGATGTTTTGCGAAAACCTCCTGGGAAGAAATCCCCTGCTTCTGGCAACCGATCCTTCCATCGCTTGATCCGCAGTACCCGATTGTACCATTGTCTATCTTCCCCCCAGGGTCGTGGCCGGGTCAGGCAGGTGTCCGTTTCTAGGAATTTCAGGGGAAGTTGATGACCGATAAAACCGATCAAAAGTGACCAGGCTGTCCAACCGACCACACAAAGCCCGACGATTACCCCATCCGGTAGTTGTAGCATAGGCGAGATCATTCATTCACCTTGCCATCGGGTACTTATCCTTCGTCCTTTCCATTCGATTTGACCACGTTCGAGATTCAGAATTGCCAGCAGGAACACTGCAATGAAGAAGGCAACCGGAATGGGGAAGAAAAAGACGATTGCTCCGAATGAACCCACTGGCCATACAATTATGGCTAACTGTATGGCGAAGGCAAGATAAAGCAGTACGTTATATAGTAAGGATGAATTCCCGACAATCGGCCAGCCGAATAGGGATGCGGGCAGACACCAAGCCGCCCAGAACAACCCTGAAAGCCAGAACACAACCGCCAGCATCCGCAGCCAAGAGACTTCCCCTGCTGCCGTTGCAAAGTTTTTGTCGAAACCAACAACCAGGTCCCGCAGCCCGCCGGGGTACATCCGATAGTCCAGTTGGCCATGACCAATGTATGCACTCACTGGCAGTCCCGCACTCTCATAAATATGAGCCATGAACCAGTCTTCTACAACATATCCTGCCACAGCGTCGTGGCCGCCGACCCGCTTATAGTCATCCTTGCTGGTAGCCATAGCCGGTCCAAAAGCCACACCACCTCTTGCTCCCAGTTTGACGGCCATCAAGCCGACGAGATTGAACAGAACCGCTAACAGTTCGTAGGGGCGTTCAGTGCGGTGATAGGGCTGAACTGAGACCAGACCACCTAAGTGTTGAACAGTTGCCACCAGCCTGCGGAGCAGCTCCTCCCCTGGCTCAGTGTCGGCATCGAGAAAGACGAGAATATCGCCAGATGAGGCTGCATATCCGGTTTTGAGTGCCCAGTTTTTCCCTGTCCAACCTGTGGGCAAAGGGCTAGTCTGCACTACTTTCACCCCGGCCTGTTCGGCGATCTGTGGGGTAGCATCGGCGGACTGGTCATCGATGACAATGATTTCGTAGGGCTTGAATGTTTGCTGCTTTAAGGCTGTTAGCAAATTAGGGAGGGTACTCTCTTCATTCCTCGCCGGAATCAAGACCGAGACTTTAGGCGAACCGACGACTGAAAAGTCTGGAAGTCGCGGCAACCGCCACATCAATCCCCAGCCTATTAGCCAGCGCACCAGCAGTGTGATGGACATCAGATCCATAATAATTCAACCTTTCCTTCCGTCTAGAACATCACTCACCTACCGATACGAATTCCCTTGAGAAAACTCAGCAATCCGAACACCTTAAGAATCCACAAAACGAGGGCGATGACAACCACAATGTTCAGGATTTGCTTGATCTTGCTGTCCATCGGAATGTAGTTGTTCACGAGCCACAATAGAACCCCAACCACGATGATAACTACCACAAACTGTACCAGATCCATGACTGACCTCCTTTCTCCGATCTAATGAGTTTCGTCAAGCATTTTATTCTCTTCATTATTATATATGCTCGTTTATATATGCTCGTTAGGTGGCCCGGGCAATCGCACACAATTCTTGAAGATACGCAATAAATCTAGGCTCTTCGTTACTTGTTATGGTTCGATAGGGGGGCATAAATCGACTAAATCCTTATCTGGCAAGAGACTTAATTGATTAGTTCGCTCTAGATCAAAAATAATTGACAAAAATCGCCAAATGCCTTTCTATATAAGGGTTC
>NZ_JASJFB010000422.1:0-2576 GCF_030065455.1 Microcystis sp. M53602_WE12
AAATATAAATCAGTAATTTTATTTATTTTTCTATTAATTGCCAGCCAAATATACACCTTTATCTTCTTACAATAAATCAGCCGCCACATTCAAATCAATACCTATTGCTTAAATCAAACCTTCTCCTCACTTCAGTCTGGTTTCTGCGGTTTGATTGCTTGCTGTCACCAACTGAAGAAATCTTACCTTTAGATGAGCCTACTTTTACCTCAATCTGCTTAACCGGAACCGTGGCTAAATTAATCTTTTTTTCCTAAGTTTCCTGGAAAGATTAAGGTAAAAATTAGCTCTATCCGCCCTTAGATTGGCTGATCATGGCTATTGGCCACCGATTCGGGGCTATCCTCGCCAATCCAAGCCCTAACTAACTCGTAGCAGAGACCGAGCAGAACCGGTCCGACGAACAAACCAATAATCCCGTAGGCGATCACTCCCCCGAACACCCCTAGCAGAATCACCACCATGGGAATGGGCAGACCGCGCCCCATTAAGATCGGTTTGAGGAAATTATCCACCAAGGTGGCGGGAATCATCCAGATGGTAAACAAGAGGGCGATGGAATGGGGTAGTGTTACCCAAGCGTGAATGAGCGCCCCCAAGACAATCAAACCAGGGCCAATTTGGAGAATGCCCAAAATTAGGGTGAGGAAAGTTAATAAACCGGCTGCAGGGGTTCCCACCGTCACTAAACCGATGCCGATCAAAAGACTCTGGATAATAGCAACGCCAATAACACCACGGCTAACATTGCGGACGGTGGAGGCGGTTAGACTGGCCAGCGCGATGCCTCTACCCGGGGCGATCTTTTCCGCTAACCGGTTCATCGGGCGAGTCAGATTTTTAGCCGAGAGGGTGAGGGCTGCCGCAATCAGAATCGAGGCGATAAATTTCAGCACCGTCAGACCAGTACTGGTGGCCAGAGAAAGGGATATTTTGCCCAGTTCTTTTAATTGTGGCTCGAAGCGTTGAAGAAATTGACCCGTGTTATCCGATGCCTGCTGCCAGAGACCGGCAATCCTTTCGCCAATCAGCGGCCAGGTGGCCAGATCGTCGGGGGGAGGGGGAATCACCGCCGCACCAGTATCGATATATTCCGCCAGCGTTCGCAGATTACCGGCCAGAACCGCTGCAATACCACTCACCGGACCGATAATAATCCCTAGACAAAGTAGGGTGAGGAGAACTGTGGCCAGTTTCGCCCGGCCAGCGAGCAGCTTTTTTAACCAGAGAAAGATCGGATACCAAGCGATCGCTAGAATTGCTCCCCAGAGGATCATGGTTAGGAAGGGACGCAGTAGGGTAAAACCGGCAAATAACAACAGGCCGAGAAAAAACAGCCGGATGACGAGATCGATAATTTTAGCGTCATTTTTCATCAATAGCGATCGCCTTTTGGCTAGATGAGGACATTGCTGCAATTATGGCAGTTTTTCGTTATCGGTAGTGATTCGCTGGTAGTGGTCAGCCGTCTTGCTTATCTGGTGGGGATTGTGTAAAATATTTCCTAATCAAAATAATTGCCCGATAAATCTTTACTTCCAATCGTCTTGATCGAGTAAAATCGACTAATTTAATCTATTAACAAGGATGCAAGCAAATTTATTAGAAGTGCGGGGAGCCACCCGTCGATTTGGGGGATTAGTCGCTGTGGATGGCGTTGGCTTTCAGGTACAAAAAAACGAGATTTTTGGCTTAATTGGACCGAATGGGGCGGGAAAAACGACTTTATTTAATCTGATCACCGGTTTAATTCCCCTATCGAGTGGTGATTTAATTTATCAAGGCGACAGTTTGGCGAATTATCGTCCTCACCAGATCGCTAAGGCAGGAATTGCCCGTACTTTCCAGAATTTGCGCTTATTTGGTGAATTATCGGCTTTAGAAAATGTTGCGATCGCTGGTCACATTCATAATAGCTCCAATCTCTGGACAGGAATTTTGGGTTTACCAGCTTCGAGAAGGGAGGAGGAAAAAACCTATAAAAGAGCGGGGGAATTATTAGATTTAGTCGGACTAACCGACCAAAGCAATCGAAAAGCCCGTAATTTAGCCTATGGTGATCAAAGACGCTTGGAAATTGCCCGCGCTTTAGCTTTGCAACCCCAGTTATTACTCCTGGATGAACCAGCAGCCGGGATGAATCCCAGCGAAAAGGGGTCATTAAGTCAGCTAATTCGACAAATTCGCGATAATTTAGCTCTAACCGTCCTGTTAATCGAACATCATGTGCCTTTAGTGATGGGATTATGCGATCGCATTGCCGTGTTAGATTTCGGTAAGTTAATCGCTTTGGGAGATCCAGCTACAGTCAGGGAGAATCGCGCGGTGATTGAAGCTTATTTAGGGGATGAATAAGGATTTTAGATAATTCCTCTTCAGGTTAATGGGAGATAAGTAGGTAGGCGTTAAAAATTATCAGACACCACCCTTATCAAGGGGGACTAAGGGTAGGGTTGATTCATGAATCAACCCTACTATGAATCAACTCTAGGACTAAGGGGGGATCGAACCTAAAATCCATTTTTAATTTAATTATAACCAGCTACTTAATCGATTGATGGGCAATGATATGGATG
>NZ_JASJFB010000467.1:0-14386 GCF_030065455.1 Microcystis sp. M53602_WE12
AAACCCTTATATAGAAAGACATTTGGCGATTTTTGTCAATTGTTTTCGATCTAGAACGAGCTAATCAATTAAGTCTCTTGCCGGATAAGGATTTAGTCGATTTATGCCCCCTGATCGAATCATACCAAGTAACGAAGAGCCAAATTTCCCTAAACCCCTAAATCCCTATCACCCTATCACCCCAAAACCCTATCACCCTATCTCCTGACTCCTGATAACTGATAACTGATTATTGAATTACTTCTTTAATAATCGTTAAAACATCATCATTGATATTGCGAGGATTGCGCTGGTATAACTTATCTCTTTCCAATTTTAAAACTCGATCGATGATTTTTCGCACATCTTCGGGAGCGTTTAAAATCGGTTCTTGGATATTTTGGAGATTATTATCAGAATTAGTCATAGGGCAGATTTTTTAATATTTACAGCCGCGGCATCTCCAACAAAATCCCTGCCGGGGTACGTTAATCTATTACTAACGCACCCTCAGCCTAGATTGTTTCTCTAGACGAAACTTAAATAGGGTAACTTTTGTGCGGTAGATTGAATTAGATCGAGATTTTGTAAAAGCTGTCCGCAGGTATCCCAATCACCTTCTATTAACATCTGTCGGGAACCTTCATTCATAGAGACGGTAGCGACAAAATCCCCCCATTCCACCGTCATGGTTGGCAAAGAAAGATCGACGGGAATTTCGGGATTAGCTGCAATTAAATCCTGTAAATGGGCGATAGTTTTAGCCTCAGCAGTGACACAGGGAACCCCATTAGCGATACAATTGCCAAAAAATATTTCGGCGAAACTTTCCCCGATAATTGCTTGAATTCCCCAACGTAAAATCGCTTGCGGTGCGTGTTCCCGAGAAGAGCCACAACCAAAATTACCATTAACTACCAAAATTTTCGCCCCTTGGTACTGGGGTAGATCGAAAGGATGACTCCCCTGTAAAGCGGCTCGATCATCGGCGAACACTTGTTCTCCTAAACCTTCAAAGGTGATACAACGCAAAAAACGAGCCGGAATAATGCGATCGGTGTCAATATCGTTGCCTCGCAAGGGTAAAGCTCGTCCGGAGATGGTTTTAACTTGACTCATGATCTTTTTCTAACTTTTACTAGCAGTGACAAAAAAAAGTGGTTGCATCTTGCCATACTCCCTGATCGGTGGCATTTTTCTCGATTTCTCGGCGATAATTGTTCACTAGAGTCGCAATTTCGGCAGCCGATAGGCGACCGAACCGCCTTTTTTTAACCATTGATACCATTTTGCCAGCACTTGCGGGATATCGGGGAAAAGTGCAATCGCCAGAGAACAGATGATCAGATCGAAACTAGACTCGGCAAAGTCAATAGCAGCTATATCGGCGTTAATTAGGTCAATATTCTCGATATTTAATGCTTCTAGCTTTTTTTCGGCTCTGGCAATCATTTCCGGCGTGAAATCAACCCCGATGACACTTTTCACTTTTGGGGCAATTGCGACCGCTATAAATCCCGTTCCCGTTGCCACGTATAGCACAGATTGGCTTTTTTGTAAATAGAGATAATTTACTAATTTAAGGGCGCGAGCTTGCGTAAAATCGTTATCGTAATCGTGACGAAGGGCATAAAAATCAATTACTTGACGCTGATAATCGTTGCTCATCTTCTCTATTGCCCAATTATCGACAAAGACTGACCCAATTGACTTAAATTAAGAGCATGGCCGCCGGTAACTAGATAAACCGCGTCTGCTATTGTGCCAATTCTACGACAGAGATCGCCTAAACGATCGCGAAACAGACGACCGAGGGGATAAGCGGGAACCACACCCCAACCGGTTTCTTCCGCCACCAGAATAACATCAACCGCCGCGTTTTTGAGGGAATACAAGAATCGATCGCTAATTTCTAACCATTCAGCTGCCGACATTTCTAAACAATTGGCTACCCAAGTACCGAGGGAATCGATCAATAAACAGTGAGAAAATGGGCTATTATCAATAGTTTCGCTTAATTGTCGGGGAATTTCTTGGGTTTGCCATTGGGGGGAACGTCGCTGCCGGTGTCTTTCAATGCGATCGCACCATTCTTGATCTTTTTCATCCACCGAGGAGGTGGCGATATAAATAACGGGTTTTTGGCTGATTTTGGCTAAATATTCGGCCCATTCACTTTTCCCAGAACGGGCAGCCCCTGTAACTAGGATAATTTTTTCATCCACGATCGAGATTTTGGCAAATAACTAAAGTATATAGGGGAGAAAACTGTCCTATTCTGCATCATCCAAACGGTGAATATCATCATCTCCTAGATATTCGCCATTTTGCACCTCAATCATCACCAGAGGAATAGAACCGGGGTTTTCCACCCGATGACGGGTATTCATGGGAACGTATGTAGATTCTTTTTGTTTGAGGAGAGTTTCTTTTTCATCACAGATTACCCGCGCTGTGCCGGAGACGACAATCCAGTGTTCACTGCGATGGTAGTGCATTTGGGTACTCATCTGATGGCCGGGTTTAATGACAATGCGATTGATGCGATACCGGGGACCTTCCTCCAATACCGTCACTGTTCCCCAGGGGGGAGTCCGCGTCATTTCTATGTCTTGGGGATAAGGGGAGGGATCATTAATTAAGTCATCCATGGTGGTGGTCTCCAAACTTGATTAACATTCTAGTGGACGATAATCAGTAATCAGTAATCAGTGAACAGACAGGACTTTTACTGCCATTTAATACTGCTCACTTAATACTCTATCCTCCTACTGATAACTGATAACTGATCACTGATAACTGATTCAAGAGGGCAATTGTTTAAAATCAAAATTTGTCTCTTTTCCCTTGACAGATGGCTCGGTTTGTGCTAGGCGATTAGCCATTTGTACCAGATCCACCCCGGTAGCTTGACGCAATTGTTCAGCAAAGGCAGTCATTTTCGGGACAAGATTACCATCACCTCCGTCCACTACCGTCACCGTTTGCACCTGCACTTCTGGGACACTAGCGACCATTAATTTCAGCAATAACTCCAATTTTTGGTATAAAAAGATGTTTTTAGCGTTATTTCCCGCTCCTTGCCAAGAAGCCGCTAATTTTTTGGTTCCTTCCGCTTGCGCTTTCCCCTGTTCGATAATTTTGGCCGCTTCCCCCCGGGCTTTGGCGATCGCTTGTTGACATTCCGCTGCCGCAGGGGCGATCACATCTGCCTGTAATTGCTGTTTCACCTGCTTAATTCGGGCAGTTTGTACCGCCACTTCTGCCTGTACTTTAGCTAAATCGGACATAACCACCGATTCTACCTCGGCAATCATGGCGCCGCGCTTAGTTTGAGTGTCGCGCACCCGTTTTTCTGCGTCAGCTTTGGCTATTTCTAAATCTTTTTGGATACGACGCAAAGCGGTTAGGCGTAGATTCTCGGAATCCTTGATAATCGATGTTTTTCGGGCTTTTGCTTCTGCTATCCGGGCATCTCTCTGTAATTCGGCTTTTTGCTTCCGTCCGATCGAATCGAGATAACGCACCTCATCGGAGATATTCTGTATCTGCAAACTATCCAAAACTAAACCCAATTTTTCCAGATCCTGTTCCGCTTCTTCTAGGAGACTTTTAGCAAAAGCGATCTGATCGGAGTTCGCTTGTTCTGGGGTTAAATTGGCCAAGACACCGCGCAAATTGCCCTCTAGGGTTTCTTTAGCCAATTGTTCAATTTCCTTGCGTTTCTTGCCCAATAAACGCTCGATCGCATTATAAATAATCGGTTCTTCCCCGGCAATTTTAATATTCGCCACCCCGGTGACGATTAACGGCACACCGCCCTTAGAATAGGCATTAACCACCCTGAGATCGATGATCATGTTGGTCAGGTCCATTCGATACACTTGTTCTAGCATAGGTAAACGAATACTGCTGCCCCCTTTTACCAAACGATAACCGATGGTTTTACCCGTGGCCGTGGGACGACGACTACCGGCAAAAATTAAAACTTCACTCGGTTGACAGATGTGGTAATAGTTACGGATGACTAATAAACCCGCACCTGTGCCTAAACCGAAAACTCCCAGTAAAACAGCGATAATTTCCATAGATTTTATTACGGTCGATGCTCGGATCAAATTAACTAAATTGTATCCATCAATTTCCAACTTTGACAGACCAGTAGTCTAGTAGGGTGTAGGTAGGGTTTGCGGCAAAAAGTTTTTCGTGGGGGTAGGGTGTGGGGTGTGGGGTGTGGGGTGTGGGGTTTTACCGATTTTCAGGTGGTCAATTACCTAATTTTCAGGGAAAAAGTCCCAGAATTTTCCCCCCAATCACTCCAATGGTCGGCACTTTTTGAGGGAAAAAAAGTCTAAAAACCTTATCCAACAAGGTTGTTAGATTTATTCAGCAAATCCTAGGTACATCGAAAATTAAAATAAGTTAATGATAGAGTAAAATCCTCTAGTTTTATGTTGACTTCAATCAAATTGCTTCTAAAATCTACACATAACTTTATTCGTAGAGCAAATTATTCGATGTATGAATAATCTCAAAAAATCTCTCGGCATTTGTTGACCGTCGCTTCTGCTGCTGTGGGTGTCCCCGAACCCACGGGTGTTCTTGGTCATATCACACTAGGGGGTTTAATGCTAGGGGGTACTGTCCGCAAAGCGAGAAAATAATGTCCCAGAGAGAGGAGGCGCGGGTTTCCTCTCTCTTTTTTGAGGGGTTTTCGAGCCTTCAGCTTTCAGGATCTATCCCTAATTCCCGCAATCGTGCCGCTAGTTGTTCTGCTCGTTGTTTAGCCGCAGAAGCCTCTTGTTTCGCCGCAGAAGCCTCTTGTTTGGCCGCAATTAACTCCTCATCGGCCAGGGGAATTAACTCTCCTTCCAGCGTCAACCAGCGCAACCATAGCCGCTCAATCCCCCGATAGGAACCTTGCCACAAACCCAAGCTCAATTCCAGTGGAGGAATCGGTAAGCGTCCCTCCACTAAAGCTACGGGTTGGTAACGACCGCCTACCAGTTCAAACGCCTGAAGTTGGTTAGTATAGCGACTGAAAACCACATAGTAGGGAATCCGCAGAATCTGTTCATAAACTGTCCACTTAGTTGGCGGTTCCCCTGGTTGGCGTAGTTCTTCGCCTAAATCTTGATTTTCCGTACCTGGAGACAATAATTCCACCACAATCGTCGGAGAAACCCCTTCCTGCCAAATCACATAGCTTAAGCGCAGGTCATGGCCATCGTAGAGGCGAGGAACACCAACCACCCCAAACCAATCGGGACGCTTGTACCATTGAGGGTGTCTGACATTGTAGTAAAGGTTGAGGTCAGCAGCGCTAAAAACTAGCTCTGGTTCCCAGTTGGGAGGCTGGAAAGTCAGCAGTAATAACTGAGGTTGTAATAGGTGAAATTCGTCAGGCAAACCGGGTTCCAGTGGATTGTCACTAGGTAAATCGTACATCGTCGGCAAGGATTGCCGAGGGGAAAGGGGAGGGTCAGATTGGGGAATGGTGAAGGTAGGTGTAGTCATAATTTTATTTTAGAAAACGGGTTTCTGAAAGAAACCCGTTTTCTGTGTAGGGTGCGTTAAGCGGCTATCAATTTGTCATCAAAAAAACCAAACTACAAACTACAAACTACAAACTACACTGTAATCTTGATTGAACTAACAGCGTCATTTTCATGATTTATTTCTGGCATTTTTGAAGCGACCGTTATCGTTAATTTCAATCCTAAAGCTTGAAGCCAAGAGGTTAGTTGATTCATGGCTTCAGGTGCAGGTTTTTGCATTAGTTCTTCCAATTGCTTCGCCTGAATTTTGATTTGTTCTGGTGTTAGATTTTGAGGTCCAAGGGCTTCTAGGACGTGATTGAATGCGAGTCTGAGTAATTCTGATTCAAATTCATATTCATCTCCCTCGAGATGAGTTTCCAGATAAACTGCTGCGTAATGGGAATCTTTAAGAGATTCGATCAGGGAATCATGATAACTATCACTGACTGGCATTTTCTCGGCTCCTATAGTCTTGCCAATATTTTTGAGCTATTTCAATGTCTTTAGCTTGCGTTTTTTTATCTCCTCCACACAGGAGTAAGATAATCGTTGTTCCGATTTGTCCAAAGTAAACGCGATAACCAGAACCATAGTCTATTCGTAGTTCATAAACTCCTGCTCCTACTGATTTATAATCCCCTAAGTTACCTAAATTAACCCGGTTTAGGCGTTGAGCGATTTTAGTTTTAGCCTTAATATCCCGCAAAGAATCGAGCCATTGGGCAAAGGGAACTTTGCCGTCACTGGTAACATAACGTCGAATTTCTCTGGGTTGAGCCGCCATGGGATAATTATAGCAGTTATACTATTTTTCTAAAGTAATGGCAGGTATGGTTAATTACCCTCACCCCCAACCCCCCACCCCCTTTATCAAGGGTAGGGTTGATTCATGAATCAACCCTACCCGACATCGTAGAGCAGGGGGGGGTGGGAGAGGGGAGTATTTAGAAAACGGGTTTCTTTCAGAAACCCGTTTTCTAGGGGTGGGAGTATGTCAAACTAAAAAGTAAAGCTTAGACAGCCTATCTTTATCATGCCAGATCAGCCAATCTCGATCGCCCAATACTACCACGAGCGGACTAAATACGACCCCCAGACGATCGCCTCAAAAAGTAAAGGTCTTGATTGGAGTCAACAACCCCATCCCTTCAAAGAATACAAAATCGGTCAGACGTTCGATCTCAAACCCTACCTCTCCCGTCAAATGGTTCCCCAAAAAGGAGACTTTTGGCGACGTATATCGCGAATTTTGGGCTGTAGCTATGGGTTAACTGCCAAAATCGCCACTATGGGGAGTCCCTTGTACCTACGTTCCGCACCCTCTGCTGGTGGATTATACCCCGCCGAGGTCTATCTGATCTCCCGTGGCACGGAATTTTTACCCGCCGGTCTCTACAGTTACCAAGGTCAAAGTCACTCGCTGCTTTTATTCTGGGAAAGTGATGTCTGGACCAACCTACAATCTGCTTGTTTCTGGAATCCTGTTTTAGAAAATACCGATATCGCTGTAGTTACCAGTGCCATTTTTTATCGGTCTGCTTGGCGCTACGAAGATCGAGCTTATCGGCGTATTTTCCTCGATACAGGGCATTTATTGGGCAATATTGAGCTATCAGCCTCGATTAATGACTATCGCGCCCATTTAATCGGTGGTTTTAACGATATCCAGATGAATGAATTGCTTTATCTCGATTCCGAGAAAGAAAGTGTCATGACGGTGATTCCTTTGGCAGATCTGCTCAATATCCGGCAAAATCTCCCCCATAGTACCACGGCACTCCCTTCGGCAACCACGACTCTTTATCCCGAAATTCCCGAGGGAGAATTATTAAACTCCCTACACCGAGCCACTATCATAGCTACAGATGAGAAGATAGAAGCAACTGTTACCCCCTCTAATTGGGAAGATAAATATAATTTTCCTTTTTGTCTAAAAGTTTCCGTGACATCCCGTCCCGTCAATTGGGGGGAAGATTTAATCGATCTGGAAAGTACGATGCTTAAACGCAGATCTACCCGCGCTTATAGTGGCGCTAGTCTCAGTTTAGACGAATTGCGAGCGCTGCTGCATTTCACCTATCAACCCCAAGATTATGCCGGCCAAAATCTCGATCCCAATCCCGATTATTTTGCTCTGGATTTATTGGAAACTTTTATCGCTGTTTCGGCAGTAACCGGATTAGAGGAAGGCTGTTATTATTATGCTCCCAAAGCCCAAGAATTGCGGCAAATTCGCTTTAAAAATTTCTGGCAAGAGTTACATTATCTCTGTTTAGGTCAGGATTTGGGACGAGATGCGGCCGCTGTGGTTTTTCATACGGCGGATCTGTCAAAAGCAGTGGCTAAATATGGCGATCGAGTCTATCGTTATCTTCATGCAGATGCGGGTCATTTGGGACAGAGATTAAATTTAGCGGCTATTCATCTGGGGTTAGGGGTTAGTGGTATCGGTGGTTTTTTCGATGATCAAGTTAATGAAGTGTTAGGAATTCCCTCCGATGAAGCAGTTATCTATATCACTACTTTAGGCCGACCGAAGGTTTTTTAGGGTGAGTTTGAACCCCTGAAGGAGTGACAAGGAAGTTGAGGTCATTGTACTCTGTACCTTGACCAGTTCACTTTCTCCCTTGGACGTATTTTGTTTAAAGGTTAATCCAACTACGGACCATCTGTCGGGGTTTTCCTGAATTTTTAAAAGCGGTTCTATTGTGGCATAAAAAGCGATTATTAAGGTAAAATACATCACCTTTTTTCATTTTGAAGCGGACTGTATTTTCTGGTTTTGAAAAAAAGTCGTCGATGATGTCGAGTGTTTTTGTGATAGCTTCCGGTTGCGCTATTTCTAGTTTGGAGTAAGCGACTTCAATCCAGTACCGCATATAACGAAAAACCAGACCCTGAGAATCTGTTGAGAATAAGGGGAAATTATTATTTTGAATAGCTTCTTGAGAATTAATCTCTCCAGGTGTAATCACATCGCGCGCCAAAGGTTCGTAAAGATAGGGAACTAGGTCTGTATGGTGTTGCCAGAAATATTGATACAAATTGGCGGCGTTTACTACCAGGGAATCTCCTCCCTCATCCGCGGCAGCAAGACACAGTAAGCCAACAATATCAGGGAAGTAGTTTTTGGCTGTACTATCGGTATGATAGCCAGTTTCTGTATTCGTCATCGAAACGGGTATAGCTTTTTTAGTGTAATCCATTCCTCGATCGATTACATCAAAAAAATAGCCATAGCGGTGGTTTAGCAGTCCAAAAATGCGAGAAATAAAAGCATAAATTAACCGCATTTCTATTTCTGTTAATTCCGGTTCTAATCGGAAAATAATTATGCCTGGTTTCTGGAGCAATTTCTCACGAAATGGTAGGAAAAAATCAAGATTTTTATTGACTGTTTCCTGTCCTATTTCGTTGGGTTTTTCAAGCCATTTGTGATTGCTTCTTTTTAGTAAATCCAAGACTAATGATTCTGGTACATGAAAAAATAGTTGAGAAGGATCAGGCAATTTTTTCCAAGTCAGTAATGAAATATTAGGATCAGAAATCGGTATAATCATTTTTGAATTTTGAAAGCAACGTGAAGGGGAAGGTCAATGAGCGGAGTAAAAAATTCTGGGTCTAGTTCTAAATGTTCCTGATTAATTTTTAGTTCATAAACTTCTGGCATTTTTGTGAATGCTGCTAAACGAAGAGATGTGAAGTAATCTTCCATAGTTTTATGAACACATTGCACGGCGACGGCTTTTCTATCTCGGCGCCAAATCTCACCGGGGAATAATTGATCGCGTCCGGAAAAATAGCCAGCTTTCGGGTTAAAATAAAACGGAAACTTATCTTTTTTCAGAAAAGGTAAAGAGGGATGGGGGACGGCGAACAGGAAATAGCCACCGAATTTCAAAAGTTGGTAGGCTTTCTGCAGCGTGCTAATAGTTTCTGAAACATTTAAGTAGTTGAACAGAAACATAGCCAGAACTAAATCGTATTGTTCGGACTCAGTGACCGCAAAATCACGAATATCACCAGCTTCATAGGAAGCATTAGTAATCTGATGCTCGTTTTTTTGAATCAAGGCCTGCTCGATCATTTGCGATGAAATATCAATCCCATGAACAGATTGAGCGCCTCGGTTAATTAACTCTCTTCCTACATAACCTTCCCCACAGCCTAGATCTAATATATTCTTGTTGACAATCGGTTCACATAAATCAATGACAAAGGGACGTGCGGAGTAATCAGAAAGCAAAATCGGTTCTACTCGTTTCCAGTCTCCTGCGCTTTCGTCGTAAAGTTTTTTGGTTTCTTGTGTTGCTTTCATACCTATCTAACGTGATAAAATTTGCACTAATTTTGTTTTAGTCTAGCACTGTGTAAGTAATTACCCATAAAACTTTTACCAGTTAATCCAAA
Source organism: Microcystis sp. M53602_WE12 (assembly GCF_030065455.1). Classification (NCBI taxonomy): domain Bacteria; kingdom Bacillati; phylum Cyanobacteriota; class Cyanophyceae; order Chroococcales; family Microcystaceae; genus Microcystis; species Microcystis sp. M53602_WE12. Next base: position 9,930 of record NZ_JASJFB010000467.1, read on the forward strand.
ATCAGCTATCGCCAGAAAAATTAGCTCTTCTTCTCCTAAGTTCACAGATTGATGCACACACCAACGGGGAATAACAGCAAAAGTACCCGGTTCGACCTCGTTTTCGTATTGATCAACAATAACTTTTCCTTGACCCTGAAGAAATACAAATACGGTTTCATGTGCGTGTCTGTGCATTTCATTCGCTTTTCCTGGCTTGACTATAACTAGGCGTGGATCTAAAACTTCTAGATCAAATGGTAGGCGAAATACGTTAAAGTCAATATTGAGTTTATCAACCTTATTGTTGTATAAGGCTTCTAAGTTGCTGGCGCTGATTGTTGAAATAAGCTCTTTACCTTCTTGCACATGAGTCAAGCTTTTTTGTTCATTGATTTTTTCGGTCAATGCTCCCAGTCGCACTGTTTGAAAATCATGGTAAAGTTGTGATGCAAGCCTTAATATTGTTTGAGAGCATTGGCATTCATTAGATGGATCTGCAAGCCAATTTAACAGGTTCAGAACTTCTTCCTTGTGCTTTTCCGTTTGCATCCCGTATAGCAAAAGTGAACTCAATCCGGGTAGTAGTTTTTCCACTGGAACAGTAGATAAGTCTTCCGTCAATCCAATACGCACGTCATTGATTTGATGCAATAAAAGTTCCTGTTCCTGATTAGACAGCTTTTTGCCTTTAATCATTTTAGTGAAAAGCGTAACAATCTTGAGTTGGTCTGATGATGTCAAAGATTTATCTAACGCCGACGCACGTTCATACATATTGTCCCAGTAAGCAGCACGTAGATTTAAGGCTTTTAACATTCCTTTCCGTAATTCCAGAACAGCCTGTTCGCTTTCACTGGCTAATTCTTTAGCAATCTCAACTAAAGTTAAGCTGTGTTCATCCTCCACTTCTGTATGTAAAGGAAAAAATACATATTGCTGCAAGGATAATGATGTATGTTTTTTGATCGCTTCAATAATGTGTTTGTAGATAAATTTAACAACAGATTCAGTCCCTAAACCTATCGCTCCAATAGCTTGGAGTGAACTTCCATTCTGGAGCAGCGATAAGAATGATTCACGCCAGATTTCCACTTCAACACAAGGCGTTTGCGTGCTATCTACTCCCATCGCTTCTTGAAAACGCTTGAATAACTGTGGGTGAGGAATTTCCTGTACCCACTCGTCCTTAATACCTAATTTACGGATTGCTTCGAGATCTTCATCGTGTAGATGTCCGTTTTCTTCAGCTAAGTTCTTCAGCAGGTGATTTCGATGAGTGGGATTTTCTAGCTTTGATATTACTGCTGTTAAATAACGGGAAAACCAGTCACTATAAGCTCCGTATTGACTGGCAAAGTCTGTCAGAACTTCATCAATATGTTGAAATTCTCCTTTTTCTAAAGCCAGTAAATACGGATGATTAATCGCTCGATGGCTTAGTGCTTCCTCGATTAAATTTTCCATTTTTTCTCATCCCCCGATAGCCGCCCTCTTTTAAATATAGCGCTTTTCACGTTACTGAGGTATCGACAAGTTTTGCCAACAAGGGGCTTAAGCCCCTTGCCCATGCCTCATCCTGAGGAAAACTGCTATACCATCACAAAATTGGCCAATTGTCAATAGCGTTTGAGATGCGCTCCCCCTGAAAACAGATCATTCTTGATTAAGATTCTCTGAGATTTTCCCTCTCTAATTCGATTAAATTATCGATTTTCTTTAGCTTGGCATCCCCGGCAAGATAACCGATCCCGCGATGTAAATGTAAGCGAAATTGTTGAGTTAGAGTTTCTTTATCGGTTCCTAATCCGTCTTGATGACAACGTTGTTTGAGGGCAATTAAGAAAATATCGGACATTTCTCCCCCGAATACTTTCCAAGATAATTCTACATTGCTATCGGCAGGAATGGGAACGGGAGAGGGGAGACTCGGTTCAGCAAGGGAACGACAAAAAGCCCAACGACAGAGGATATTCCATTGGTCAATTTTGGTGTAGCGTTTTAATTTTATTAGGCTATCTTTGGCGGTTTGAGATAGTCGAAAACGTTCGATCGGTGATTCCATAATCTATAATTTTACCTCGCTCTGACCGATGAGAAAATAGTTAGTCATTCTCAATCCTGTTTAATAGGATAGTGGAAAGTGGGGAGCTTTTTTTCAGTGTTCAGTAAACAGTAATCAGTGAACTGATAACTCGCATCTGATAAATGATAACTGATGAGTCCATCTCACATTTGCAGAAATACCGGCAATCGGCAATTATCAGTGACTCTTAAATTATTACAGATATATCAGCGGCTGTCTGTAAGCATCCCACCGAAAAACTAATGCGCTCCGGGGTTTGGGGGCGGCGCCACGACCCCAACGGTAGGTTTGGGGGGTAGAACCCCCCAAAGGCTTGGATTGAGCGATAAAATCGGAAGTGATGACCAATTTTAGAAGATAGTTTCCCTTTAAAAATACCAACTCGGTAGATTTACAAAAATGAGATGCACCCAATTTTACCCCCGATCACTCCCATATCTGGTACTTTTTGATTGACAAAAGGTCTAAAAGTCTTACCCAACAAGGTTTTTAGATTTATTCAGCAAACCCTATCTGTTTTGACTTTGTGTTCTTTGTGTCTCTGTGGTTGGCGTTGTCAGATGTAAAGATGAATCAAGCAAAAGTGTAGGGAACTGGAACATCCTTAAACTTAAGGTAATGAATTAGAAGCGGTAGGGAATTTTCTAACATTTTGACACATTTTGAATAGCAGAGAGTCTGACGATGAAGACGGGCTAAGTAATGACGTAATCTTGTATTTTCTCCCTCTACCCTTGTCCTATAAGTTTTGCTAACAATCTGATCCCCATCAGGGATAAATATTGGATACACTGGATTTCCATCACTTACCCAAAAATAACATTGCCAAAATGAGATAGCTTGCCATAAACGTTGAAATGTCTCTGCACTATGTTGCCGAAGGCACTCGCCTTGCGAGACCACCAATTACCCATCCAAGAATTCCATCTCGAAAGTGGTCAACAGCCGTCCAGAGCCAGATTTTGTTCTTTTTTTTACCAACAAAGGTCTCTAATTCATCTAGTTCTCCCACTTCTGGAATCGTTTCTGGATTATAGGAATCAGGCAGCAGTTTTCCCACTTGTTTGACCCAATCTATAATGGTTGTTCGTGAGACTCCCGTCACTCTCTCAATGCCTCGAAATCCCATGCCATTTACCTACATTTTCAGACAGGTGCGCTTAACATCATCGCTATAGCCCTTGGTTTCATAGCTATCGATGAACTGGCGACCACAGTTTACACATATATAGTTTTGTTTTTGACCACGATGACCATTTTTATTGATGTGGTCACTTTTACATTCTGGACATTTCATCGTTTTTTTTCCTTCATTGAGTTTCTATCTATTTTGCCTTCTCATCTCTTTATCTGACAACGCCCCCACTGATAACTGATAACTGATAACGGCTCTTCGGTTTGTGTTATGCAATGGACGGGGGTTATAAGGGATGGAACCCTTATAGAGAAAGGCATTTAGCGATTTTTGTTAATTGTTTTTATCTAGAGCGAACTAATCAATTAAGTCTCTTGCCAGATAAGGATTTAGTCGATTTATGCCCCCCTATCGAACCATAACAAGTAACGAAGAGCCTAAATTTTTAATTCCTGTAACTAATCCCTCGATACTATCGGGTTCAACTAAAAAACCAGTTTTTCCATCTTCGATAATTTCTACCGGACCACCGCGACGATAGGCAACTACGGGAACACCACAGGCTAAAGCTTCAATAGCCCCGTTACCAAAAGCCTCAACCCAGCGCGGGGTCATCAACAGGCCAAAACAGTCGCCTAACTCTTTTTGAAGGCTCTCGGTGGGCAAAAAACCGCGATAATCGACTAAATCGAAATTATAGTTATCCTGTAAATTTTGCCAGTAGAGAAGATCGGAAATATGACCGAAAACCCGTAAAGGTAAGCTAAAACGCACTTAAACCACCTAAAATAGAAATAGTAATTTTAGAAAAATCCTACTTATGCCAGCTAAAGATTTCCTAGATTTAGAAGAAAAGAAAAACTTACAAAAAGCTCTTAAAGAAGAAGAAAGAGCAGAAGTTAGGGAAAGAATTTTAATGTTTCTCTTGCTGAACGACGGAAAAACTCAACGAGAAATAGCTGATTTTATTGGCTGTTCACTCAAAACGGTCGCCCCTTGGTGTGTTCACGGCGATCCTAACAATTTAGAAAGTCTAGAAGATGGGAGAAAAAATGGAAATCATAAAAAAGCCACAGAGGAATATATTAATTTACTATTAAAAATAGTTGATGAAGACCCGAAGGAATTTGGATAGGAATTCGGGAGATGGACAGCGGCAAGATTAGCAGAGCATCTAGAAAAGGAAACAGGAATTAAACTGAGTGGCTCGCAAGTGAGAAGAATATTGAGAAGAAAAAAGTATGTGTATATCTGGGC
>NZ_JASJFB010000019.1:0-10219 GCF_030065455.1 Microcystis sp. M53602_WE12
GAATAAACTGGCGGCTGTACCGAAAGTATTGATTGAGGTTATTAATAGCCGTTTCCCAGTCTTGCTGTAACCATTGTTGTAGAGTCGAGGTTAACCCCGGCAGCGGTAGAAGGGTAATACGGGGAAAAAGTCGCCCTTGGGGACCAGCCAAAAGCCCGATTAGCCAATTATCAAGACGGAAAAAGGCGAATATAAACCCCACGCCGAACCCCACGCCCCACCCCACGCCGAACAACACGCCCAACACCCCGCCGGACACCACGCGCCACCCCACGCCCAACACCACGCCCGACACCACGCCCAACACCACGCCCAACACCGCGTCCCACACCACGCCCGACACCACGCCGGACACCACGCCCAACCCCACGCCGTACACCACGCCCAACACCGCGTCCCACACCACGCCCGACACCACGTCGCCCGACATCACACGCAACACCACCACCCACAACACGCGGTACAACACGCGGTACACCACGCCGGACACCACGCCGGACACCACGCCCAGCACCACGCCCAGCACCACGCCCAACACCACGCCGCCGAACGCCACGCCCAACGCCACGCCCGACACCACGCCCAACACCACGCCCACCCAATCAACAGAAAGTCCTAAATTTGCTGCTATTATGCTACAGATAATCAGAGGGGTAATTACAGTTAAGAGAAGACCCTGAATCCCTAGACGCAATTGTACGGGATGGTCGCGGAGAAATTGTATTTTATCGCGCCATGTTTTCTGTTCTTTTAATTTATCGCCGCCGCCTCTCGTTTCCACATACCAGCGCACTGCTTGGGGAAAATAAAACACCCAGTACAACAGCAAAAGATAATCAAAAGGATTCCATAAAGATAAATCGCGTTTGAGTTTAGGAGCGAGATTAATTCTGGGGACGGTGCTTTCCTTCATAATTTTTATCTCTAGCTATTTACCCGGTGATGGTTTATTAAGTAGTTAGGTGTTACTCAAGGTAGGGTTGATTCATGAATCAACCCTACTATTCAGCACCCCCCTTATCAAGGGGGGTAGGGGGGATCAAACCCCCTTATCAAGGTAGGATCAAACCCCCCTTATCAAGGGGGGTAGGGGGGATCAAACCCCCCTTATCAAGGTAGGAGCAAACCCCCCTTATCAAGGGGGGCAGGGGGGATCAACCCCCCCTTATCAAGGTAGGATCAAACCCCCCTTATCAAGGGGGGCAGGGGGGATCAAACCCCCCTTATCAAGGTAGGATCAAACCCCCCTTATCAAGGGGGGCAGGGGGGATCAAACCCCCCTTATCAAGGTAGGATCAAACCCAAAATTAAATCAACTTATTATTTAGTTATAACCTAAGTTCGGGATGCTGAGTTATTGACTTTGGTTTGATAAAGTTTAAAACAATTTTGCATCACCTCTCGCGGCTTTCCTTGACTTTGCCTAACAAGAGAACTTATTTCCTCCTCAGTAAAAGTCACTCCAGTTTGACTTAGACGATGACTAATAAACTCTTTAATTTTAGCTTCATCCCATAATTTAATCGGAAATTGTTGACAAATTCCCTCGAAAGGTGAATCACCTCCTTTGTTATCAGGAAATAAAACATCAAGGGGACGATTAGCCGCTACTACTAATCTTAAAGGTGGATCGGGACGATTAGCCAACTCTCTTAATTGACTTCTAAGCTGATAGCTGAAATATTTTTGAGTCATATTATCTACCACATCCAATAATAACAGGATTTTGTGTTTTTCTAATTCCCTAGTTAATCTAGTTCCTTTGAGCGGTTTATCGTAATTCGCAGCTATACCAATCTGATGACATAATTCATAATAAAAATCCTTATCTCCTGCTAATCCTTCTAAGTTTAGATACAAGGGTTGTCGATGACTAAGTAAATACTCCCTTGCTTGATGGTAAATTCCCCAAAGCAGGGTGGTTTTTCCCGTTCCCCTTTCCCCGATAATAGCAGCACTACTGCCGGAATTTAAAACCTCAAAAATATCTTTAATTTCTTGTTCCCGGCCAAAAATCTGCTGAATTTCTTCAATACCTCCGGAAGTGGGTTTAAAAGGATTATGGGCATTTTTTTGGGGTTGTAATTGCGGAAAATATTTAAAAATAGCCTGAACTGGAATCGCTCTTCCTCCTAAATCACTGTACTCATCTCTGGTTTTATTCACCACTCCGCACACTTTCCCCGTGCGTAAATTTAACAGAGGTGAACCACTAAAACCGGGTTGTACTTGCCCTAATTTAAACTTGATTAAGGGGTTTTCATCCCCCGTTAAACCTATATACTCAAAGTCACTAGGATCACCGTTCGGATAATCGTTGGTATAGCCAAAAGTGTATAATTTATCTGTTAATTGTAAATCGTGATCAAAATCGACATATTTGTGATCTAAAGACGAGTTTAATTGTAAAAGAGCCAGATCGATCTCGTCTAGATTCGGTAAGTTGATAATTTTAGCCCCAGAAATTTGACCTTGCCAAATTATCTCGATAGTCTCGCGATTATCCCGCGCATCTTTTACCACATGAAGACAGGTCAAAATTAACCCTTGTCCCACAAAAAAGCCTGTTCCTGACGCATCGATTAACTTTAACCTGACAGTGTACGGGGGTAGAGATTCCGGGGTAAGCATTTAATCAATTTATCCTCCCCATTCTAGGGTAATTTTTAAATTTCCCTTTCCTTCACCTTCCACAATTAAAGCGGTTAGTTTACCGGATTTTACCCTGACTTCTACCCCAAATTCTACGGTTGCCTTTTTGGGCTGCACTTTACTTATCGTAGCAGCGATCGATTCAGTAACTGCCTCAATTGTATCAGCCACACTTTGAAAGTCAAATATTTGATCGGATACTTCCCGTTCACCACCGAAACTTCTCGCTTCCACTAACATGGTGACATTTTCTTTAACTTTCACTGAAATAATCTCAGATCTAGATTCTGGCATAAGGCTCCTCCAATGACCCGTTTATGGTTTTCTCGATTGCTTCTCGGACAAACTTATAGCGGAAGTAAAAAGGCTTATATATATTTCGGCACGGATTCCCATTATAATAAAAAGTATAGGTCAAATCGAGGGATTTTGTCAAGTCTTTTTTGCCACTAATCTATATAATTTTCGGGTTGCCTACCAGTCATTGCCCTGAAAAAAATTAGGTTCCCCTATTTGTGCCACGCAACGGAGGGGGTTATAAGGAATAAAACCCCGATAGAGACAGACATTGCTGCGATTTTTGTCAATTGTTTTCGCTCTAGAACAAACTAATCAATTAAGTCTCTTGCCAGATAAGGATTTAGTCAATTTATGCCCCTATATCGAACCATACCAAGTAACGAAGAGCCTTTCAGTTTTTCTATTAAGCTCAACATATATTTGAAAGTTTGGCGGTCACTCCTCATTTTACCTGACTGTGATCGCTTTTACTTTTGATATTCTGATGGGAGAATGAAACAGCCCTAGGAGCGCATTAGCTTTTCGGTGGGATGCTTATACGCGATTGTTCATATTTTTGTACCAATTTAAGAGTCACTGATAATTGCTGATTGTCGGTATTTCTGCAAATGTGAGATGTACCCATCAAAAAGTAGCAGCGATTGGAGTGATTGGGGGGAAAATTCCGGGACTTTTTCCCTGAAAATTAGGTAATTGGCCACCTCAAAACCGGTAAAACCCCACACCCCACACCCCACACCCCACACCCTGCCCCCAGGAAAAACTTTTTCAGCAGACCCTATTTAGTCAGTTAAATCTACATTTCGTAGCCAAACTTATTGGCATCTACTTCTTGTAAATTAATATCGATTAAACCGTATTCTGACCAGCGTTGGGAAACCTTGACCGCCATGGCCGGATCCGACTCCAAAGGTTCCCCCCACTGGTGGTCCGTTTCGGGATACATTTTAGTGGTGGCATCAATTCCCATTCTTCCCCCCAAACCGACCTTTTCGCTGGCAAAATCCAGGCTATCAAAGGGGGTTTCCGGGAGAATAAACACATCGCGAACCGGATCCACTTTAGAACTAATTGCCCAAACCACTTGCCGGGGGTCGCGAATATTAATCTCCTTATCGACGACGATGACAAATTTAGTATAGGTGAACTGGGGTAAGGCACTCCAAAAAGCTAAGGCCGCTCGCCGCGCTTGTCCGGGATAGGCTTTATCAATGGAGATAATCGCCGCTTTATAGCTTAAAGCTTCCATCGGTAGGAAAAAATCCCTGATTTCTGACACCTGTTGCCGTAAAATCGGTGTATAAATACGATTAAGCGCGATGGCCATCATCGCTTCTTCCTTGGGAGGACGACCGCTAAAAGTGGTTAAATAAATGGGGTCGCGACGATGGGTCATGCAGTGGAAATGAATCAGGGGTGAATCTTCCACACCGCCATAGTAACCCATGTGATCACCAAAGGGGCCATCTGGCAATACCTCTCCGGGGGTAATTGTTCCTTCCAGGACGATTTCTGCGTCGGCCGGCACTTGCAAATTGAGGGTTTTACACTTGGCTAACTGTACCCCAGAACCGCCGTACAATCCCGCAAACAGCCATTCTGAGAGATCTACGGGGATAGGAGTGGCGGCGGCCATGATAATTAAAGGATCGACCCCTAAAGCGATGGCTATTTCCAATTTTTTGCCCATTTGTGCCGCTTTTCGCAGGTGACGCGCCCCACCGCGCACGGATAACCAGTGGACGGTCATGGTATTGTGAGACTGTAGCTGTAAGCGATAGACACCGACGTTAGGGGTTCCCGTTTCGCAATCTTTGGTAATTACTAGCCCTAGGGTGATAATCTGGCCTGCATCCCCCGGATAGGGGCGAATCATCGGAATTTTCTTTAAATCTACCTCATCCTCCTCTAAAATCACCTGTTGACAGGCAGGAAAAAAGTTACGGTTGGGTTTGGCTTTCAGGACATCAAATAAAACTTTACCAAAATCGATCGCTTGGGAGAGTTTTTTCGGCGGTTTCGGTTGTTGCAACAGGGCGAGTTTTTTGCCTAAATCTTCCAATTCTTCGGGTTTATTCAGGTTCATCGCCCAACAGATGCGTTCTACGGTTCCCATGAGGTTAATAGCGACGGGAAACTCGGCCCCTTGCACGTTTTCAAACAGTAGGGCCGGCCCCCCCACCTGTAGCATCCGATTAGCGATCTCGGCAATTTCTAAATCGGCAGAGACCGATGCACTAATGCGGCGTAATTGGCCACGATCTTCTAAAAGCTTAATAAATCCTCGTAAGTCTCTAGCCATGATGAAGAAATGTAAATAAATCCCTGTCTCTATTATCTCTTAGGGCGGCAGTTTCGGTGGGGGATAGTCACCGGTTTGAGAGTTGGAGGCGATTCTCGTCTAGAATTAAGTAAAAAAATCCCCATCTTGCCGGGGTCATTCCTACCCCTAAGTTTATGCTTATTCAGCCCAGAGGTCAACATGATTAAGGATATTGAAATTAGTAATTTTAGATGTTTTGAGCATACCAAAATTGAAGGTTTTGAGCGAGTTAATTTAATTGGTGGTAAGAACAATTCAGGGAAAACTGCCCTGTTAGAGGCAATATTTTTGTATAGTTATCCCTATCCAAATACTATTCATCCCTACATCAGAGGAATCATTCGTAGGCAATCTTTAGCAGTTGTTCGGGCTGTTCCCAAAAATGCTTGGGATGATTTATTATTCAATCTTGATAGAAAAAATATTATTGAGTTAAAAGGCTCCCAATCTAATCAAGGGGATAAATTGGTAAAAATATCGATTTCTGGTTCTCTTAAAGATAGTGTTCTAGGCATCTCTGAAGACTGGCAAAAATTATACGATTTTATTGCTAAAGATAAATCAGTTATTTCTATCTTAAATATTCACACAAGTTTTGACCATGATCATGACTCAAATGATGAGCAAATGAACTATTTTTTAATTGCCAGTTCTAAGGAGATACTAGCTTTACCTAATGGGGGTGATGAGGAACCAGTAATCATTGCCGCATCTGTCAATAAATCTTTGCAAGAATTGAGCGAGGCCTATACTAAAATAGTTTTTAATGAACAGGAAGAAGAAGTGCTAAAAGCTCTACAAATTCTCGATCCGTCCATTGAAAAAATAGAAAGTTTTTTTCTGGGTGAACCAAATTTATATCTGAAAATAAAAGAGAGAAAACGCCTACCCATATCTCTGTTTGGTGAAGCTATTAATCGTCTGATAGAGATGATTTTTGCTCTACTCATCAATCCTAAAAAAATTATTTTTATCGATGAAATAGAAAATGGTCTTCACTATACTGCTTACCCAGATATTTGGAAAACTTTATTCCGATTAGCTATCGAACTAGATAGCCAAATTTTTGCCACAACCCACAGTTTAGAGATGATCCAAGCTTTTGCCGATGTGGGGTTAGAATATTATCCAGAACAGGGGGCCTATTTTGAACTAGCAAGGAGTCCCAGAACTGATAAAATTATTGGTATTAAAAGACAATTAAGCACTTTAGAGTACGCCTTAAAACATGGCAATGAGGTGAGAGGTGAGTAACTTATTAATCGTCGAGAGCAAGAATGATAAAATTTTTATCGAAGCCCTAGTAAAATACTTAAATATTAACAAAATTCAGTTAGATAAACCGATTTGCTTTGAGGAAGATGACTATAAATGTTTACAGGGTTTAGATAAAGCTAAATTAACCAGCACTTTCGATGAAATTAAGGCGACTCTTGGTAAAAAAGCTATCCCTAAAGTTGGTATTATTATCGATCAAGATTCTGATACTAAGACAGAGCGACTAAATTGGCTTAACGATTGTCTGAAAAAGGTGTATCCAGAAGCGGAAGATATTAGGGAAACCAGTCAGCTTTATAGATTGACAACAATAGAAGATCAAATCACAGAATTTGCTTGTTATTTTACCAATGTGGAAGGACAAGGAGAACTAGAAACAGTTCTCAAGAAGATTAAAAATCAAGATTCCACCTATGCGGATTGTTTAGAAGACTGGAGAAATTGTTTAAACAAGCAAGAAAAATCGATTAAAGACAAAGATTTTGATAAGTTTTGGATTAGTAACTATTTACGATTTGATACCTGTTCCACAGAAGACAAAAAACAAGCTGGCAGGAAATGCAGTATGAATGGATTTGATTATGTTATGAAAAACAAACGTCATATTTGGAACTTTGAGCATGAGGTATTAAATGAACTCAAAGAATTTTTACAACTATTTGCTGTCTAATCAAAAATCCCCCTAGAAATCTAGAGGGATTGAGAGATATATGGAGGGCAATTTAGAAGTAAATTGTACCACCCCAGCGCTCGTCTAGACGGGGAGCAACCAACATATAAGCGGCGACGTTATACACATCATCTTCGGTCAGATTGCGTAATTCTGGGAAGATATCCGGACGGCTAACATTGGGATGGAGTTCGCTTAGATCATCTTCACCATCGTAACTGGTGGGATGTTCTAGATAATCAATCAATGCTAACAGATTATCTCTGGGAGGTTCCGCTTTTGCCAGATCGGCCAGACCCAAACTGACGTTATTATTAGTTTTGGTTTTACCTTGCAGGTGACACTTAGTACAATTGGCGACAAAAAGTTTCTGTCCTTCCGTCGCTTGTTCAGAAGTCAAAGTCACCGATTCCCCTGCGTCATTGAGGGTGATGGTGAGGGTTTTTTCATTGAGTTCTAAGGCACTAGCGCCGTTAAGATTGAATTGTAATACAAAAAAGACTACAGCGATCGCTGCTACAATCAAACGTTTGATCATTGTTCTCCTACTCGCAATTGTTCCAAGAAAGGGGATTTTAAGGTGACTAAAAAATTTTCTCCTCTGGGAGGGTATCGATCGATTCTAAGTGATCACGGACACCGAGAAGATCGCAGTTGGGAATAAAGTCAAGGGGACGTTTCCGTTTTAGAGGCGGTTACTCCTGAGCGTTGGGATAAAATCAGTGAGATAATTGCTTTAGCATCTTCTAGGGCGAGATTAGTCTGCCGATCTTTATAGGAGATGCCTAATTGGTCGCAAAGTGACAACACAGATTCATCGGCCAGATCGTACTCTGCCGCAATATCAGCGATCGATAGATCAGCAAAACCCATAGTCTAACGCACCCACCAAGGATAGAGAATACTTATTAGTCACCATAATTATCATGCCATTGCCGGGGACATTCTTAACAGTGATCAGTGATCAGCAGTCAGGAGACAGGAGACAGGAGGCAGCTTTGTTCTCCCCATCACCCTACACCCCACACCCCACACCCCACACCCTACACCCTGCTCCCCACTCCCCCATCACCCCACACCCTCAAAATTCCCTAATTTTCCCGACTTTTGGACTATTTACTCCCTAAGATAGAGACTCGTGTAAACAAATTTAATTAAAATCGCAAAAAACCTGAAAAAATACTAAAATGTGATTAAGAATGTTATTTTTAGCGTTGTAAGGCTAAATCTTTCCCGATAACATTGTAATCATACCTCCACACTCTTTTGTACAAAGGGCTGCACCTTTGTTAACTTATGGATATACAACTGATCAACATCGGCTTCGGTAATATTGTTTCCGCTAATCGGGTTATCGCCATCGTTAGCCCAGAATCGGCTCCTATCAAACGCATCATCAGTGATGCTCGGGATAAAGGCTGTTTAATCGATGCTACCTACGGAAGACGGACTCGTGCGGTGATCATCACCGATTCTAGTCATGTAGTGCTGTCGGCCATTCAACCGGAAACCGTGGCTCACCGTTTCGTGGTCAACAAGGAAGCCCCTGTTAATAGTAGCAACTAAGTTATTAACCCCATGCAACCCGGTCAATTAATCGTCATTACTGGCCCTAGCGGTGTGGGCAAGGGTACGCTAGTACGGCATTTACTAACTCGTTTCCCTAACCTCTACCTGTCCGTATCCGCTACTACGCGCCCACCTCGACCGGGTGAAATTGAGGGGGAAGATTACTACTTTCTCGACCGTCCCAGTTTCGAGGAGAAAATGGCAGCCGGAGAATTTCTCGAATCGGCCGAATATGCGGGCAACTACTATGGAACACCCCAATCAGCGATCGCTGCTCAATTAGCAACAGGCCAGACCGTAATTCTAGAAATCGAATTAGAGGGAGCCAGACAGGTGTGTAAAAGCTTCCCCGAAGCGCGGAGAATCTTTATCCTACCCCCCACTTTCGAGGAATTAGAACGTCGTTTGCGCGACCGGGGCAAAGATGCCGAAACAGCGATCGCCCGTCGTCTAGAGCGCGCCCGAGAAGAATTGGCCGCCAGCGAGGAATTCCCCTATCAAATCGTCAACGATGACCTAGAAACCGCCCTAGATGCCATCGAGAAGATTATTTTTAGCCGTTAGCCATCCCATCAAGGGGCAGGAGGCAGGAGGCAGGAGGCAGGAGGCAGGAGGCAGGAGGCAGCCTTGAATCAGTTATCAGCTCCTGAAGGACGCAAAGCGCCCTAAAAAGAAAAAGAGAAACTAGGGGCAAGCCCTGATCTTCTAAATCTGGAAGTATCCTGAACTCAAACCGGAGTAACAATGGTGTCATGAGACCCGATTATCAGCAAAGGTCCCTAGGAAAGAGGAAAAAAGAATTGGCGGCACGAGGATTAACTCGTGAACCCGTGGTCGAGAATCAAGTAAAAAACCGGCTCTTCGGTTTGTGTTATGCAACGGACGGGGGTTATAAGGGATGGAACCCTTATATAGAAAGGCATTTAGCGATTTTTGTTAATTGTTTTTGCTCTAGAGCGAACTAATCAATTAAGTCTCTTGCCAGATAACGATTTAGTCGATTTATGCCCCCCTATCGAACCATACCAAGTAACGAAGAACCTCAATAATTGATTTTTTCTGAGAAAAAAAATTACAATTCTTCACCTTGAGAAAAATCAATCATTGTAGCTATAGTCCCTACTGGCAATGGGTTTTAACTCTCTTTTCGTACCAACTTGTGTACTAAGAAAAAGGATAATGCAAGGTTTTTGAGAGTCCCAATCCGATTTTCGCAGCACTAACATCGGATTTTAACAGGTCAAAAGCCTTATCTAACAAGGTTTTTAGATTTATTCAGCAAACCCTAAATAGGGTCTGCTGAAAAAGTTTTTCCTGGGGGTAGGAGTCAGTAGCCGGTCGTCAGGAGTCGGTCGTTTCAGGCTTTGTTGCCCTTGTTTTTTGTACCAAGCGATGTACCACAAGAAGGATAATGCAAGGTTTTTGAA
>NZ_JASJFB010000446.1:0-3189 GCF_030065455.1 Microcystis sp. M53602_WE12
AAATAAAGAAGAACTGGAAAAAGTAGTCAATCAGCTTTTAAATGAAGGGGGATTGATTATTAAATGGAGTAGAAAACTTAAAAATAAGGGTAATGCTGTCAATGTAACTTAAATGCGTAAAAGCTTACTAATCAGAAAAGCCGGTCATCCCTGTCTTGGGAAGAACCGTTCAGCTTGTTAAACGCTCAAATAACTATTAACTTATATAACGAAACAACAAAATACAAGATATTTTTGACTACGATCGAGTTGTAGAAATAGTCTAAATGACCGAATAACACAGATCCCGTTTTCAAAATACGAGAAAAGAAGAAACAGAAACAACAATAGGTACTTAGTGGGGGCCAGTTCATTGATGGGTTTCTCGAACTGTTGGATATGGCAATATTATTCTAATAGTGGAATGAGGTTTAAAACCTGAAGTCTAGTTGTTACGGGTTAGATAGATAAAATCATTCTGCTGTCGGATTATAAATTCTATTTGAGTCTGGAATTCTGTTATCTAGATAAAGTTGTATGTTGTGGAATGACTACTCCATTCCCGCTCTTAAATTGCCCATTGCCTGGGTTCACAAACATTAACACGACAAGGCTTGTCGGTTGGGTCGTGTTGCTGCGGGAAGGAAGTAAACCCTCTCATCACCCTCGTTTTCTCTTGATAATTATCTGTCACCGGACTCTTTCTCTACAACGCCTCACGAGGAGAATTATACAGGTATGAACAACGGCACCAATTCGAGTCAAGCTCTCGATCGGCAAATATTCTTCAATGATTCTCTAATCATGAATCCCCTTGAATTCGATCGAGATTTGTCCTTATCCACAGACGATTTATTTAACCCTCATCGTCAAAATGATCCCGAACAATTGCCGGGGTCAGTAGTACCGCCTTCGATTACCCCCGCTTCCGAAAAATTACCGGGGTCAGTAGTACCGCCTTCGGTTACCCCCGCTTCCGAACAGTTGCCAGGATCGGTAGTACCACCTTCGATTACCCCCGCTTCCGAACAGTTGCCAGGATCGGTAGTACCACCCTCGATTACCCCCGCTTCCGAACAGTTGCCAGGATCGGTAGTACCACCCTCGATCATCCTCGTCGCCAATCAATCATCCGAGTCAGTAGAAACCTCTTTAGTTCCTCTATCAATTGACGTACAGAATCGACTCATGGCTGACGCTCGAACGGCGACAATTAATGTTACTTATCATAACTATACCCCTCAAGCACAAGCGGCTTTTCAGTATGCGGTCAGTATCTGGGAATCTATTATCGTCTCAACTATCCCGATTGCCGTTGATGCCTACTGGCAACCCTTAGATCCTTCGATTCTCGGCCGAGCAAGCCCCAATCTCTTTTGGAGAGAATCCCCCGGAACACGACCGAATACATGGTACACATCAGCCCTGGCTAATCAGCTAGCAGGTCGAGATCTTGCGCCTAACGATGGGGATATGACCTCCGAGTTAAATAGCACTGCCAACTGGTATTTCGGTACAGATGGCAAGACTCCAGCCAACCAATATGATTTTGTCACCGTCGCTCTGCACGAAATATTACACGGTTTAGGAAACATTGGCTTGATGGACTACAGTGGCGGTCAGGGAAGTTGGGGATTGGGTACGGGCTTTCCCGGTATCTATGATCGCTTTACAGAAAATGGTGCGGGGCAAAGCCTCATTAATACGAGCTTATTCCCTAACCCGTCTGTTGCCCTCGGTAATCAACTAACCAGCAACAACCTTTTCTTCGATGGACCTAATGCTGTAGGGGCGAATAATGGAATCCGTCCGAAACTTTACGCCCCTAGTCAATGGCAACAAGGTTCTAGTTACGCCCATCTTGACGAACTGACTTATCCCCGGGGCAATCCTAATTCCTTAGATACACCCTATTTTAGCCTAGGTGAAGCGATTCACGACCCGGGCCCCATCCCCCTAGGAATCTTAAAGGATGAAGGCTGGAATCTTGCTCCTTCCCCTCCCCCCCCTACTCCTCCTTGTCCCGACCCCTTAACTTGTCCCGTCTACCGTTTTTACAATCCGATTTCCAGAGGACATTTCTTTACCCTCAACCCAGCAGAAAAAGATAATGTCATCGCTCATCCCGAATGGCAATATACCTTTGAAGGAGTTGGTTTTCAAGCCGCCCAATCCCCTGGTAATAATCTATTTCCCGTTTTTCGCTTCTATAACCCGATTTCCAGAGGACACTTCTTCACGATCGATCCAGCAGAAAGGGATACTGTCAACGGTCATCCCGAATGGCAATATAACTTTGAAGGAATTGGCTTCTATGCTTACGGAGCGAGTGCCAGTCTAGGATCGGATGTTTTCCGCTTCTATAACCCGATCTCCAGAGGACATTTCTTTACGACTAATCCAGCCGAAAGGGATAATGTCTTGGCTCATCCTGACTGGAGCTATACCTTTGAAGGGGTTGGTTTTGAAGCAACACGATAGTAATTCTTGTTATCTTTCGATTGATTTTCAAGTTTTGTCGTCGTCAATAGTATGGTTCTTCGGTTTTTGTTATGCAATGGACGGGGTTATAAGGAATGAAACCCTTATAGAGACAGACATTGCTGCGATTTTGGTCAATTGTTTTCGCTCTAGAACGAACTAATCAATAGAACTCTTGCCAGATAAGGATTTAGTCGATTCACGCCCCCCGATCGAACCATACCACCCACATTCCGCACCCTAAGTGTCACAACGTCTCAAAAGAGGAAGGGGCGTGAGTCAAAATACTTATCTAGAGGAGTGAGTTGGCGGCAAGCTGCCAGCAACTAAGCCGAAAATTTCAGAGTTCCCCCGGTCATTCTCAATAAACAGTGCTTATTGAGAATGGACGGGCAATCAGACTTAACATCTAGCGTCGAGATGTTCGAGTAGTGCTTAAGTTTTATTACCCCTTGAAGTCAATACCTCTCGTCAAGATAAGAGATAATATTCTTGGCAAGGTTTGGGGAAAAATCTCAAAATGTTGCGCCTCTCATCCGTTAAGTTACTAATCTTTTGATTGTCTTGAATACGGACGAGATGAATCCCTTGAAAGTTCTGAAATATCCAGCGTAACGTCGGTCGGTCAGTTAACTTACCCAACGGATTTTTCCGTCCCGTCTCCTGCTGTTTTAAACTTAAACGAAGTTGTCTTTGACCAATAGTATAAACCAGCAGGCACAAGCCCAT
>NZ_JASJFB010000785.1:0-1072 GCF_030065455.1 Microcystis sp. M53602_WE12
ACCCCTATCTTTTGCTCAGACTCGTCTCTGGTTTTTGGCTGAATTTGAGTCGAATAGTTCTTTTTATAATATCCCCCTAGCCTTGCGTTTAGAGGGAAACCTGAACTCAGAAATCTTAATCCAGAGTTTAGAAGAAATTTGTGATCGCCACGAAGCTTTACGCACCAACTTCATTACCGTTGATGGTATCCCTACCCAAGTTATACAAACACGAACCTGGACAGTTACGGTTGTGGATTTACAGCATTTATCTGGTAGTGAACAAGCAATTGCCTCCCAAGAGTTAGCACAAAATCAAGCGGTTCAACCCTTTGATTTAGCTGGTGAACCCTTAATCAGAATCACTTTAGTGGTGTTATCTGAAACGGAACATCTCTTATTAGTCTGTATGCACCACATTGTCAGTGATGGCTGGTCAATGGGGGTATTTATTCAGGAACTAACCGCCCTCTATAATGCCTATATTCAGGGATTATCTTCGCCGCTCAATCCCCTATCTATCCAGTATGGAGATTTTACCCTTTGGCAAAGACAATGGCTACAGGGAGAAGTCTTAGAAAACCAATTAAATTATTGGAAAAAACAATTAGCAGACGCACCAACTTTCTTACCCTTACCAACAGATAAACCTCGTCCAGCAGTCCAAACATTTACTGGGGTACATCAAGAGTTTCAACTATCCCTTGAACTCACACAAAAGCTAACAGAATTAAGTCAGCAACAAGGGGTAACAATGTTTATGACATTGTTAGCAGTTTATGGAGTATTACTTTATCGTTATACAGGACAATCAGACATCTTAATAGGCACACCTATAGCTAATCGTAACCGTCGTGAAATAGAGAGTTTAATCGGCTTTTTTGTGAACACTTTAGTGATGCAGACTGACTGTTCAGAAAATCCTAGTTTTCAGGAATTATTGATGAGAGTTAGAGAAATGTCTTTAGGTGCTTATGCTCATCAAGATTTACCCTTTGAAATGTTAGTAGAAGCCTTACAAACAGAGAGAAATCTTAGTCATACTCCTCTATTTCAGGTAATGTTTGTCCTTCAAAATACTGCCTTATCTGAA
>NZ_JASJFB010000248.1:0-7709 GCF_030065455.1 Microcystis sp. M53602_WE12
GGGGTGTGGGGTGTGGGGTGTGGGGTGTGGGGGTTTACCGATTTTGAGGTAGTCAGTTGCCTAATTTTCAGGGAAAAAGTACCTGAATTTTGCCCCCGATCCCCGCAATGGCTGGCACTTTTTGAGGGAAAAAAAGTCTAAAAGTCTTATCCAACAAGGTTTTTAGATTTATTCAGCAAGCCCTATATAAGTTAAACTTATCATACAAAGAATAAGCGAGCCAAAATTTTAGTTAATTATGCGTTACAAACTTTTAGGTAATAGTGGTCTGCGAGTTTCCGAACTATGTCTAGGAACGATGACATTCGGGGAAGATTGGGGTTGGGGGTCCGATAAAGAAGAAAGTCGGGCGGTTTTTCAGGCTTTTGCGGAAGCGGGCGGCAATTTTCTCGATACCGCTAATCTCTACACTAACGGAACCAGTGAAACATTAGTGGGGGAATTTGTCAAGGGCGATCGAGAAAAATGGGTAATCGCCACGAAATATTCTCTCAATACGCGCCCCGGCGATGTCAATGCTTGCGGAAATCATCGAAAAAACCTCTTTCAAGCGGTAGAAGCTAGTTTAAAGCGTTTAGGTACTGATTACATCGATTTACTCTGGCTTCATCTTTGGGACTCTCTCACTCCTATCGAAGAAGTGATGCGCGCTTTCGATGATTTGGTCAGGATGGGAAAAGTGCTTTATATCGGCATTTCTGACAGTCCTGCTTGGATTGTCTCCCAAGGGAACACCCTGGCCACCCTGCGGGGATGGACACCCTTTATCGGACTACAAATAGAATATTCTCTCAAGGAACGCACCCCCGAACGGGAATTATTGCCCATGGCCAAAGCATTAAATATCGGGGTGACAGCTTGGAGTCCCCTGGGAGGAGGAGTTTTAACGGGAAAATATAATCAACCCAACCCCGTCGATGGACGTTTAAGCATGACCGACCAACCTTTTCAAATTTTTGATCGCGATTTAAAAATTGCCGAGACTGTCCTAGAGATAGCCAGAGAAATTGAGAAATCACCGGCACAAGTGGCATTAAATTGGCTAAGAAATCGGCCTAACGCCGTAATTCCTATCATTGGCGCTCGAAAATTGTCCCAATTGCAGGATAATTTAGCCTGTGTGGACTTTAACCTGACTGGGGAACAGCTGCAACGACTCGATAATATCAGTGCTATTTCCCTCGGTTTTCCCCACGAACTTTTAGCCAGTCAATTTGTTCGCGATATCCTATTAGGAGGAGTAGCAGCACAATTAGACCGATGATGGAAGTTTTTGTTTATGGAACCCTGAAACCTAAGCAGAGTAACTATTCTGCCTACTGTGCGGGAAAAGTGATCAACTCTAAAACCGCCTACACAAAGGGGTATTTATACCATCTTACCGCCCTCGGTTATCCCGGACTGACCGAGGGCGAGGGCTGGGTGAAGGGAATTTTATTGACTTTTAACGCAGATTATGATATTGGGCTTTTGGATGCTTTGGAAGATTATCAACCCGGCAGAGATCCAGAAGAAAACGAGTATCAGCGTCGCAGAATCCCTATTTATAATCTAGAGCGAGAATTGATCGGCGAAGCCTGGGGATATATGATGACACCGGCAAAAATAGCTCTCCATGGCGGTATTTGGCTGCCTTCCGGTTGGTGGACCAGTAGCGATCGAGAATAGGGATGAGGGGGCCGATTCTGTTAAGATATACAAATTAAAAGCTTAATCGTGAAAAAATTATGTATCTACTCCTAGAAGTGGCCAGTGGCAAATTCCCCGTTTATTTTGTGGCAGTTTATGTGGTCGGTTTTCTCGCTGCTGTCACCATCGGTTCGATCGCTTGGTACAATTCTAAACGCCCGGTCGGTTGGGAAGATGCCCAAAGACCCGATATTGTCCCCGAAGTGAAGACAGAGGTGGATTCTGATTCTCAATCCTAGAAAAAGGCAGTGATCAGTTATTTTAGCCGTCAGCTTTTTTCTCCCTTCTCAGCAATCAGGTTGGTTGGGATTGACCCTTGGCTGCGGACAAGGGACTAAAGACCTGACTAGGCGGTTATTTCAGGCATTTCCGCCCTTCCTGCCGAACAGAAACAGATAAATCAACCAAGGTCGATCGCAAATCTCTATGATAGAATATTGGGTCTTTAATTTCCGTCCCCTCCTCCTCTTATGAAACTGCCTGTCGTCGCTATCATCGCTAGGATATTTAGTTGACAAGAGGCTCCGAATACGATAGTATTCAACCATGAAACAACAAATTATCGACTTATTTTCTGGTGCGGGCGGATTGACCACGGGATTTCATTTAGCCGGGTTTGAATCTATCTGTGCAATTGATGTAAATGCGAAAGCATTAGCAACCTATCAACATAATTATCCTAAAACACGCACTTTTCAGGAAGACATCCGCAAAGTTAATCCATCAGAACTGCGCTTATACTTAGGTTTACAAAGAGAAGAATTAACCGCCCTTATCGGGGGTCCACCCTGTCAAGGATTTTCACGAAATATCCCGGCTGGGTATCGCTATCTTAATGATTCTCGCAATCATTTATATAAGTCTTTCTTAGGATTTGTTCAAGAGTTTCGTCCTCTTCATGTAGTCATGGAAAATGTTCCTGAAATTTTGAAAGCTTATAACGGTATCATCAGAGATGAAATTGTAGCACATTTAGAATCTTGGGGTTATCAAGTAGTTACTACTTCCCTAAACGCCGCTTATTATGGAGTGCCACAAACTCGCTCAAGAGCCTTTTTTTTAGCTAGTCTAGAGCGTTTACCATCCCTTCCCCAAGCAACTCATTCTGGTGATATCAGAAGTGATTATAAAGCTGTAAAATCTTGGACACAGCTTACTTTACTAGAACCAAATATTGCCCCAGTTACTACTGTTAAAGATGCCATTAGTGATTTACCTACTTTAGAAGCAGGACAAGCTTATGATCACGAAATTTATACTAGGGAACCCGAGACCATATATCAACAGAAGATGCGTGAGCAAAGTCAAAAAATTGTTAATCATATTGCCCGTGCTTTAACACCAATTCAAATGTCAAGAGTGCAAATTCTGGCGGAAGGACAAGATGCGAGAGATTTACCTGCTGAATTAGCACCGAAAAAACACTATAGCGGGGCCTATGGTCGACTTTCTTGGGATAAACCAGCAAGAACAATTACAAGGTGGTTTTTTCATCCCGGTTCTGGCAGATTTTTTCATCCGACCCAGAATCGGACAATCACAATTCGTGAAGCAGCAAGATTACATTCTTATCCCGATCATTTTCACTTTTTAGGGACTTATACTGATATGGCCTCTCAAATTGGAGAATCTGTGCCACCACTGTTAGGCAAAGTGGTAGCAGACTCTATGGGACAAAATCTTGAGTATTAGTTTGGGTTTGTAGCGCTGCAAAAATTGTCTCCACATATCGATCTATTGTCAGACGAGTTCTCTCAATTCTCAGACGAATAGCGGCAGCGGGGATTGTTCTGCTTCTAAACAACTGTTTCTGATTTTTGTACCAAACTAACTGAGTTTTGCCAGCGATGCTTCCCTGTAAACCTGCCCCTACTCCCCCAGTTTTTTTATCTATTGCCCATGCCCAAGAAAAAACATTAGGATCAAGAGGATTAAGGGGGTATTCACAGTAAACATATTCATTGGCCTCTCGGTTTTTTAGCAATATTCCCTCATAGCTGTTGATGACATTTTGAGCAGTTTGACTGGAGCGAATCTTCTCGTTCCAGTGTTGAATAATAGCGGTTCCCAGTTGTGCGGGGGAAGATTGCAGATTCAAAGAGGGAACCCCAAGTTGAATGGCTTTTTTGATCATATCTGCTCGTTGAATTACGAACAAAAAGGTATTATCTGTAGTTAAACTATTCAGTTGTAGAGATTTTAGCGACCAACCACTGGCAGTTTTACTGTCCACTGCATCGTAGAGTAGTTTGCTTCTGCCTAGGGCAGGATCGGATAAAGGAATATTCTTGATATAATGAAAAATTGCTTCCCAGCTATAATCCTCGATCGAGCCAATCAATGGTGAGGCAATTGCGGCTAGAATGGCCTGCTTTAGTCTTTTAGTCTCGTCGTTCGTTAACACTTAGGGATTCCTCTACGGAATACAAAAATTCACTCATCCTCAGACCTAAAGCATTAGTAATATGACTAAGCACTCTCACCGATGGACTTTTTAATCCTCGCTCTAGTTGACTGATGTAAGTTCTATGCAGACCTGTTACTTCCGCCAAATACTCTTGCGACCACCCTTTTTCTTGGCGATAACGCTGTAGCTCTCGTCCTAAAATTTGCTCTAGTTGACCAGATTGCATAAGCTGAATTCTAGTCTTTTGTATACCAAAGTTCTACAGACTAAAGTATTCAATGTCTCGGTGCCGAACAGAAACAGATAAATCAACCAAGGTCGATCGCAAATCGCTATGATAGAATATTGGGTCTTTAATTTCCGTCCCCTCCTCCTCTTATGAAACTGCCTGTCGTCGCTATTATCGGTCGTCCCAATGTGGGCAAATCCACCCTCGTCAATCGTATCGCTGGAGATCAACAGGCGATCGTTTTCGATCAACCCGGGATTACCAGAGATCGCACCTATCAACCAGCTTTCTGGTGCGATCGAGATTTTCAAATTGTCGATACAGGGGGGCTAGTTTTTAACGATGACAGCGAATTTCTCCCTTTAATCCGCGAACAGGCTTTAATCGCCCTAGCAGAGGCAAGTGTGGCGATTTTTGTCGTCGATGGGCAAGGGGGAATTACCGCCGGCGATCGAGAAATTGCCGCTTGGTTACGACAGCAAAATGTCCCGATACTTTTGGCCGTCAATAAATGTGAATCGGTGGAACAGGGTATCCTGCAAGCGACGGAATTCTGGGAATTAGCCATCGGTGAACCCTTCCCCATCTCGGCCATTCACGGTTCTGGTACAGGTGAACTACTCGATGCGGTGATTAAATATTTGCCACCCGCGGCGGAAATTCCCGAAAATGAAGAGATTAAAGTGGCAATTATCGGTCGTCCTAACGTGGGTAAATCCAGTCTCCTCAATGCTTTAACCGGACAACAACGGGCGATCGTTAGTCCGATTTCGGGAACCACCAGAGACTCGATCGATACTTTAATTGAACGAGAAGGACAGGTTTATCGGTTAATTGACACCGCCGGCATTCGCCGTAAGAAGAATGTGGACTATGGAGCCGAATTTTTCAGTATTAACCGTGCTTTTAAAGCAATTCGCCGGTCTGACGTGGTACTATTCGTCATCGATGTGCTAGATGGTGTCACCGAACAGGATTTAAAATTGGCGGGACGAATTATTGAAGAAGGGCGCGCGGTGGTGCTAGTGGTCAATAAATGGGATGCGGTGGAGAAAGACACCTACACCATCAATACTTACACCAAAATGCTCCAGGATCGGCTGTATTTCATGGATTGGGCAGAAATGATCTTTGTCAGCGCCATGACGGGGCAAAGAGTCACCAAAATCCTCGAATTAGTCGATATTGCCGCCGAATCTCACCGTCGTCGCGTCAGTACCTCGGTAATCAACGATGTGATCGAAGATGCGGTTAAATGGCACAATCCCCCCACCACCAGGGGCGGAAAACAGGGGAAACTATACTATGGCACGCAAGTATCGAGTCAACCCCCCACGATCGCCCTTTTCGTTAACGATCCCCAGCGCTTTAATGATAACTATCGCCGTTACATCGAAGGGCAATTCCGGCAACAGTTAGGCTTTAAAGGAACCCCGATCCGCTTAATCTGGCGCGGCAAACCGGCGCGAGAAGTGGAAAAAACGGTTAATAGAGCCACCAAGGTCTAATTTATGGATTTATTGCGAAGTTTGCCCATCGGTCTTTATCTCGATCAACCGATTACCCGACTACATCAACTAGATGCCAGGGTAAAATTTATCTGGTTAATGGCTTTTTTAGCAGCACCTTTATTAGCTAATCCTTGGTGGCGTTTAGCTTTGGTGGGATTATTAATGTTGTTAACCCTGTTAGCTCCTATTCCCCCCCGCGTCTGGCGGCAACAGATGGGCTGGCTGATATTTTTAGCGATTATCGTCTTTCTGATTACTGCTATCACTCCCGATGGTTTAGGGGTGAGTATTCAGCCGCGTTTACCGGATGAAGGGCTGAATTTACCGCCAGCAAGTGATTATCAGTATGTTTTATGGGATAGAGGTCGTTTATTTGTTACCCGACGTTCTTTGGAATTAGCAGTGAGAATTAGTACCTTAGTTTTTACTTTAATTTATAGCACTAATCTCTTTTTATTGACGACGGCCCCGGAAGAAATTACCGAAGGTTTAGAGAATTTAATGAGTCCTTTACGGCGATTTAATGTGCCGGTGACGGAAATTTCTCTGACTCTGACCCTCTCTTTGCGCTTTATTCCCCTGGTTTTAGAAGAAGTGCAAAATCTAGCTAGGGCAGTGAGAACTAGGGCGATCAATTGGCAAAAATTAGGGATTAAAAAGAGTTTAAACGTCTGGTTAACAGTAGTGGAAAAATTACTAGATAATTTGCTTTTGCGCGCCGAACAAATAGCGATCGCTATGGAGGTTCGCGGTTTTACCAGTCCCAATCAGCATCAAGTACGCTGGCACCAATTACAGTTAAGATGGGCTGATTTTATCGCTTTATTTTTGTTAATTCCCTTTTGGGCAGCCCGATTAGTTTGGGGTGGTTTATAGCAGTTATCAGTTATCAGTTATCAGTTATCAGATTTGAGTTTTAAGTGTGCAGTATTAAATAGAAGTTTCCTACTGTCTTTTCACCTGATAGTTCTTCGTTACTTGGTCTGGTTCGATCGGGGGGCATAAATCGACTAAATCTTTATCTTGCAAGGGATTTAATTGATTAGTTCGCTCTAGAAAACAATTGACAAAAATCGCCAAATGTCTTTCTCTATAAGAGTTTCATTTCTTATAACCCTGTCCGTTGCATAAGACAAACCGAAGAACCTCACTGATTACTGTTCACAGCAAAAAACTCCCCACTTTCCACTTCTCACTCGCCAATTTCCTACTAAAGATAGATATTTAAACAGATAAAAAGTATTACTTATAAGAGTAAGTTACGGCGTTTCTTATAGAGATGAGGTATGATAAGATTTGGCATTTGGCAGGGTGCATCTCATTTTTCTAAATCTACTAAGTTGGGATTTTTCAAGGAAGTCCGTAGGTTGGGTTGAGCGAATCAATAGGTTAAAGAAAACCTCTCAATTTTAGAGGAAAGCGAAACCCAACATTTCAGTTCGTAGGTTGGGTTGAGCGAATCAATAGGTTAAAGAAAACCTCTCAATTTTAGAGGAAAGCGGAACCCAACAGCCAACACCTAAATCCGTCGGAATCGGCGATCGCTTCTCCTGACCTTTTGTGGGGTTTCCTTGGGTCAATCCAAGCGTACTATAGTTGGGTTTCCTTACGTCAACCCAACCTACAACCCCTTTTTGTTGGGTTGAGTCCGTAGCCCCCCTAAATGGTTACATACGTTACATAATCTGTTACCATTTACATACGGCGGTTCCTCTATCCGTGTGGCACCGATAAATCCTTATTGAATAAGCATTTCCACTTAGAAGATGTACCAGACTAAGCCTGAAGCCGCCGTATGTATAGAATTGTTGATTGGGAGTCTTGATCATGGCATTGCAGGAAGGCACTTACACCTGGGAATACGGCGACACTA
>NZ_JASJFB010000575.1:0-1858 GCF_030065455.1 Microcystis sp. M53602_WE12
AAATCTTGGTCATTAAGATCGGGAATAATCCGTTCTTTGGCCTCAGCATAAACTAAAGGCGTGACAGGTTCAGCCGCAGGAACTACCCGACAATAAACTAGGGCGATGGTGGAGTTATCGTGACCGTTTTTCTGGTTAGCTAGTTGTAATAAACTTTCCCCCACGGCGGTTACATTTTTCTCTCCTCGCAAAAGAGGCACAATTTCACTGTCCCAGTATTGTTCTACCCGATCGTAATCACTTAAACCATCGGAACAGAGGAGAAAAACACAATCTTGATCAATAATCAACCTCTGAACGGTGGGATGGAGATTATTGGCGCTACTCATGCCCAAAGCTTGCACCAAGGCCCCCGCGTTGGGATACTGTATGGCATCACAATAGAGGAGATAGCCTAATTTCACTTCCCTGGAAGCGAGATCGTCATCCACCGTCACTTGATGACAACTGTGGGCAGTAATCCAATAGATGCGGGAATCCCCCACATGGGCCGCGTACATTTCCTGGGCCTGGGCAAAAGCCATAACTAGAGTCGTACCCATGCGCTGACGATCTTGTCTTGACTCCTGATCATTGCGTTGACTGATCAGATCATTGGTGACACGAATCGCCTGTTCGAGGATAAGACTGTAACTATCGGGATAGATTTCAATATTAGTGGTGGGACTGGGATTAATTTCCCTAGACAGGGTTTTGATCGCCAATTGAGCAGCGATTTCGCCCCCTTCCTGACCGCCGATGCCATCACAGACAATCGCCAGGGGATTTTGACCATGAGCGAGGGTTATGGCCTGATTAGTCGGGGGATAACAGGCATCCTCGTTGTGTTCCCGCAGCAGACCGGTATCAGTGCAGGTAAAAATCTCATAGCTGCGTTCTTGACCTCCACCGTAGTGCTGTAGTGCATAATCGAGAATAGCGATCAGGGATTCCGGGCGATCGAGATCACCGGATTCTAGCTCTTGGGTCAGGGATACGAGAAAATCTTGAATATTAGCGGCTGCCGTCGGGATCAGACCGGTCCAGAAAGCTCCTAAATCTTTTAAATTGGGAGCGGTGGCCTCATCTTTGCTTAATTCTAGCAATTGCAGCAGCTGATCATTCACTCTCGTCAGTGAAGGGTTGAGCAGACTAGAGACTACAGCCTTTCTCTGAAGGGGATGCCAGAGTTTGGCCATTTGCCATAACCAGTGAATTTGTCTTAAATCGGAAGCTTGCGACCAAACCTCGGCTAGAGTGGGCAATAGTTCTGGATATATTAATTCTCCCGTTTGATCGAGGGGAATAGTGCCGTATTCCAACAGCCAGATGTCCATATTTAAGCGTTCATCGGGACTGGGAATATAGCCATAGACTTGGGGAATGTGGAGATGGAAGGGTAACAATTTTAGGTAGAGGGAAATCCAGCTAGGAGGTTCGTCCGGCGCTTGGGGTGCTTGAGCGGGTTTAGTATCAAGAACAATTTGTGGTTGTTTGACCAAATAACGATTATCAATTAGCTCGCCAACATGATAATAGGTTCTCACCCAATCACCCATCATCCATAAATAGCGCTTAACTAAAGGAGTACCGCATTTTTCACAGAATCTATTAGTGAGAGCGTTCGGGGATAGACAGGTTAGGTTTTGACATTGGAGGGTTGTCACGGAATCCATGAAAACTGCTGACTCCTAAAGCGCGGTTAGTATAGGTTAATAAAATAGCGTGTTTTTATCCACGTTGACATCCTCGCCGCCCTAAAAGTGCGGCGATTCCTAAACCTCACGATTTAAGTTTCTGCTTCCACCACCGTCGCATACCACAGTTAAAAAACCATGTACTGTCTTACACAGAGTCCACAGACTTTCGCCCCATTTCA
>NZ_JASJFB010000665.1:0-3305 GCF_030065455.1 Microcystis sp. M53602_WE12
AACCCTTATATAGAAAGGCATTTAGCGATTTTTGTCAATTGTTTTTTATCTAGAGCGAACTAATCAATTAAGTCTCTTGCCAGATAAGGATTTAGTCGATTTATGCCCCCCTATCGAACCATAACAAGTAACGAAGAGCCAGTTTTAAGTAATGAATTATGAATTATGAATGGAATTCGGAGGTGGCTTCGCCGCCGAGTCAAGCGCGGGGCGGAATTCGGAGTTCCGAGGCGCATTTGTAAGTCAACCAAATGTAGAGACTGTGATTAATTCCTGAATTAATCTACTAAATCATCAACCATCAATCATCAACGGTTAACTAAAAATGAAAATTGCTAACCCTCTTTATTACCCTTTAGCCGTTTTAGCAGGCGGGATCGTTTTAGTTGTTGGTGTTCGCTTTTTGGGATTATCTAATACTGTTACTTTACCAACAGCATTGGCGGTAACTGTAGTCGGCGCAACCGCCTTGAAAGCTAGAGAACCAGATGGGGAGAAACGGGTCAAACAACAATTACAACAGGAACTGCAAGTTATTCAAGGTTCGGCTCAAAGTTTAGCAGGAAAGGCAGAAGTTCTGCGTCAAGAAGCTAACCAATTATTAAGCAGCAGTTCAGTGCAAATGGACTTATTAATCGCCGTACAGCAAGCTTGCGATAGTGCTATTGAACTTCCCCCAAAAATAGAACAAATTGCTCAACGTTTGCCAGAAAGTGAATCCTTATTGTCAATCAATGAGTTACAACAGCAACTCTTGGAAGTTAAAAGTAAAATTCGTTCGAGTTTCGGTGTATCTCGTAAACAATTAGAACAGTTGCAAGCCAGTTTAGAACGGAATATTGAATTAGCACAACAAGGACAAGATACTCGTCAAGCAAAATTAACTAGCTTGTACACTGTGATTCAAGACTCGGCTGGGGTTCTGCAACAATTACAAAATAAATTGCGGACGGCTGACTTGACTAATTCGGAAGAACTTATAGAGTTAAGAAATTTGAGTGAAGAATTGAGTGGCTTTCAAGAAAATATTGATTTTATCATTTCTTGAACCTGACTAATAAATCAACTAAACTGGAAAAATCAACACCACAATACTACCCTGGAGATTGACGAGTAATGAACTTCTTAAAAACAGTTGCTTTATTAGCGTTATTAAGCAGCATCTTAGTTCTGACGGCTTATCTACTCATCGGCGGGATAATTGGTGCAGTTATCGGCTTAATCGTTGCTGCTGTAATTAACTTTAGTCTCTGGTTCTATTCCGACCAAGTTGTTTTAGCCGCTTTTGATGTTCGTCCTGCCAATTCTCAAGAAGAAGCTATACTCAAACCCATAGTTGAAGTGCTGTGCTACAGGGCAAATTTACCAGAACCTAAACTGTATATCATTCCTACTTCTTCTCCTAATGCTTTTGCTACTGGAAGGAATCCCCAACGGGGTGTTGTCTGCATTACAGAAGGGTTGATGAAACTGCTTCCTGAAGACGAATTAGAAGCCGTTATCGCCCACGAACTTAGCCACATTAAACACGGTGATGCCCTTACTGCTACAGTTGCTGTCACTATTTCTGTAGCAATTTCTCTCCTCACGGAAACAGGAATGACGGGAATGTTTGCCATGTTTAACTACCGCAACGCCAATCCCATCCGCCTAGCCGCCTTATTCCCTACCTTGCTACTTGCGCCCCTTACGGCTACCTTAACTCAATTAGCCATATCTCGAACGAGAGAGTATGCTGCTGATGCAGGTTCAGCAAGTTTAACCGGAAATCCTCGCGCCCTCGCTAACGCCTTAGAAAAATTAGAAAATAACAGCCAACAGCAGTCAATATCCACAGAAGAAAACCCAGCGTTAGCTCCCCTTCTAATTATTAATCCCTTCAAGGGTAAACTTGTCAATCGCTTATTTGCCACCCATCCTCCCACTAACAACCGCATTCAAGAATTACTCGCCATGCAACCAGGACTCTTAACGCCTCCCACTAGGAGAAACAGCCCTCAATCGAAACGCAGACGGGCAATAATTTCGGCTGCGATCGCCCTAATTGCTTTCGCTTTAGCTTATGCACCTCTTCCTGGCGTGCAGCAAAACCTTACCATCGTCAGTGGGACGGAACTTCAAGAACCATTGGCAGTCCTAGAGCCACAATTCGAGGCATCTCATCCCAACATTAACTTAGAACTGAAGTTTCAAGGCTCTCAGGACATAGTTAATAACTACATCGACCAGAAACATGACTTTACGCCTACTATCCTCATTCCAGCCAATGGGGAAATCTTAGAGGAGTTGCGCGATCGCCTGGCGGTACAGGGAGAAAGCAATCCCTTCTACGATACGCCCCAACCCATTGTCAAAACCTTCCTGGTGGGTATCGCTTGGCCCGAGAGAGGAAAGGTTATCTTCCCTGGGAGACGCTTTCAATGGCAAAGTGTAGAACGGGCCATGCAAAAGCGTAACTGGACTGCTATCGGCGGACAATCTACCTGGGGAAGCTTCGATTTTGTCATGACAGACCCTAGCCGTTCCAACAGTGGTCAGTTAACCTTAAGTTTGTGGTCCCAGTCCAATCTTGGCGGAAGTCCCCTAACTGGTACTAACTTGAATGGGCCGGGAATTCAATCTTTGTTTGCTCTGATTAAGCGTTCCGTCTATCAGCCGCCCCTTTCGAGTGACATTCTCTTGCAGGAATTTATTGCTCGCGGATCCAACGACGCTGATGTGGCGACTACCTACGAAAGTATCGCCCTCTATCGCTGGTCCCAAGCCCAAACTACCCAGGAAAAACCTTACCAAATCTACTATCTTGACCCGACTATTGAGACAGTAGCGACGGCGGCGATCGCACGGCGGGATGTGAATGAGGGACAAGCGAAAGCAGCCAGGGAGTTTGTCGCCTTTCTCAGACAGCCTTCCCAACAGGAAGTATTCGTCCGCTACGGGTTTCGCCCTGTGATAAGTGGCATAAACTTAGAATCAGTCTCCAACAGTCCCTGGAATCAGAATATTCCCGGTGTGCAGGTCAATCCTTCTGTACAATTTAGCCAGCCTCCTGATGCACAACTGAGGAAAGAAATTCAACGTTTATGGCAGCGAGTTAATTAATTTGAATCAATTGACATACTCCCACCGTCAAGCTACGCTGTGACAGGGGATTCTTTCCATATCACTAGACCTCTTGCATAAATCCGAAAACAAACGATAGAAACAATAATGGGAGGGACTTTCAGTTAATTATTTATTAGTAGTTGATAATCTTCAAAAATGTTGCTGTACAAGGATCGACTTAAGACTTTTGCAAGAGGTCT
>NZ_JASJFB010000052.1:0-45397 GCF_030065455.1 Microcystis sp. M53602_WE12
CTCTAGATAAAAAACAATTGACAAAAATCGCTAAATGCCTTTCTCTATAAGGGTTCCATCCCTTATAACCCCCGTCCATTGCATAACACAAACCGAAGAGCCTTTATTGTAAACCAATCTTACACAGCCCAAAGTGCGCCGCAATAGCGACTCTTGTTCGGGTGTGGGGTAAAATCGAAACGAATAGGCTTTTTCCATGTCTCACATTCTAGCATATATTTCGTAAATGTTCTAATATTTAACAGTAAAGCCGTCGTAGAACGACGGGGTTTCAGACCCAAATTTTCGATGACTGCGATAATCATACCGTTACTGCGGTTTAGCACTCTGTGTAAGGTTTTTACGACCTAAGAGTAGATATACGGAAGGAACAAAATATAACGCTATTAAAGTGGCGCCACCTAACCCACCAACAATACTAATCGCAAGAGGTGGCCAAAAACCACTGGGATCAAATAATAAAGGGATAAACCCGATAATCGTGGTTAAGGTGGTTGCTACCACATGACGAGTAGCTCGCATAACCACATTTCGAGTTGCTCGACGTGAACCAAGGCTGGCTTGAGCATCATGACGCAAAGCGTCAAGAATTACGATTGAATCATTAACACAGATTCCTAACAGTCCAATGATCCCTAAAATCGCTGTAAACCCAAAAGGATAATTAAACAAGGCCAATGATCCTAAGCCTAGTCCTAAGGATAAAATCGCAACAAGAATAATAATACTTGCCATACGGAAAGAATTAAAAGTGAGGACTAAACTGGCCACCATAACGATCGCTAAAACCCCAAGAGTTGCAATCAAATTACTTAAAGCATCCTGACGTTCTCCTTGTTCTCCGCCAAAATCCCATGAATAACCATAGGGTAACTGAAAATTACTCATTTCTAATCGTTTTTCAAACTCAGAGAGTACTTGTTCCGGTAATACACCAGCCGGAATAAAACCCTGTATGGTATTCATCCTTTGGCCATTACGACGTGAAATAGCAACAATATCGGGGACAATTTCCACATTTCCCACCGCTGATAAGGGAACAATTGTCGATGAAGTTGCAGAATTTCCTGAAGATAAGAGGTTTAATGAGCTAATTTCAGCTAGATTGCTCCGTTGACTATTAGAAGTCCGAACTCTCACAGGTAGTTCTTTTGTTCCTTCTAAAATCGAGCCTCCGACTGTTCCCTCTAAACTGGTGTCTAATTGACGAGCAACGGCTCTTTTATCTAACCCTGCTAAACGTAGCTTTTCTTCATTAAGATTGACAGCTAATTTGGGCAAACTTTCGCTTAAAGTGGCGCGAGTATGGATAATATCAGGGGTTTTAGCTAATTCGGCGCGAACTTGATCGCCTAAAGCCTGTAATTGGGCTAAATCTGACCCATATAAGCGTAATTCAATCGGTGCATCAAAAGGAGGACCCTGTTCTAATTGTCGGACAATAATTTGCGCTTGGGGAAAGGCTTGATCTAATTCTTGCTGTAAGGTGCGAATTAACGCACCCGACTTGACGTTTTTCTGAAGTTGAACAATTCCTTGAGCATAATTAGGAGATTGTTCTCGATTTTGTAAGACATTGTAGTAAAAAGAGGGCGCACTTTTCCCAATAAACCATTGAACGTCTTGAATTTCAGGATGCTGTAAGATTAACTTTCGGGCTTGCATCACTTGAGACTGGGTTTCGGGTAAAGACGCACTGATGGGTAATTCAAAGGTTAAATGAAATTGTTCGCGATCGGTGGGGGGAAAAAACTGTTGTTGTAGGGTAGGAAAGCTCATAAAACCCCATAAGGGAAGAATAAGAATAAGGGCGATCGCTAATAAGGGACGTTGAAAAGTGCGATCTAAACTCCACTTATAAAGATAGGTTAAACGAGAATGGGTAAATCCGCTTTGCCACCAATATCCATTTGTGGGGGTTGGTTGCCAATGATGTAATCTTCCCGCTAAGGCAGGAATCACGGTGACAGATAGAATAAACGAGCTAATTAGGGCTAAAATTACGGTTACTCCAATCGTTCCCGTAAATTCTCCAGTTGCTCCTGAAGCGGTAGCAATGGGCAAAAAAGCGATAACACTGGTAAAGGTAGAAGCGAGTAAGGGAATAAAAATATGATGTACGGTAGTAGCAACGGCTTTGAGCGGTGATATACCTTCTTCTTCTTTTAAAGCCATTTGCACCTCATCAACCACAATAATCGCATTATCAATTAATAATCCCAAAGCGATAATTAACCCTGTCACCGAAATTTGATGTAGGGGAATGCCTAACACCTTCATACTGCCAAAAACCATCAAAACTGATAAAGGAAGGGATGTTCCCACGATTAAAGATGATTTCCAGCCCATGATCACAAAGGTGATCCCAAAAACTAAGACAGCCCCCATGATCAGGTTTGATAAAACCGAGTCCAGTTGTTGCTGCACATAACGACTTTGATTAAAGATAATGTGTAGGCCAATTCCTTGAGGAAGGTTTTTTTCAAATCTTTCTAACTTAGCCTTGGCGACTGTCATCCAAGAATCTAAGCGTCTATCAGATTCCACAAAAGCAGTAATTGCGATCGCCCGTTTTCCCTTAATCATCGCGACTTCTCTGGGCGGATCTTCAATTCCTTTACTAATATTTGCAATATCACCTAATCGCACTACTTGACTAGACGAACCTGATTTAATTGATAAACGATTTAAACGGTCTAAAGAATCTAATTCTCCTTCAATTTCCAGCAATAAGTTACTTTGTTCGCTTCGTAATTGGCCGGCAGCAACTTTGGCATCACTTTCTAAGATTTGTTGAGATAGGGACTGTATGGTTAATCCTAAATGGGTTAATTGTTGGGGAGCAACTTCAACTCGAATTTCCTCCGTAGGATTGCCAAATAATTCAACTTTTTCTGTTCCTTCAATTAACCGTAAATCATCTTCTAATTCTTGCGCCCAACGGCTCAAAATGCCATAATTCGGAGGGCTTGATAATTGCCAAGTTAAAGCAACAATTAAGGCGTTGGCTTTGGGTTTTGATTCTTCAAATTCAGGGAGAGAAGTTCCCGATGGTAATTGAGAAACAGCATCATTGACTTTATCACGAATTTGTGACCAAACGGGATCAACATCGGTAATTTGGTCATTTAATTCAATGGTAATGCTGGAGAAGCCAAGCTGAGAGGTAGAATCAATATTTTGAATTTCTTCGACTTCTAGTAAAGCTTGTTCTAATTTATCAGTAACTAGCGTTTCTACTCGTTCAGGGGTTGCGCCTGGAAATTGGGTGTTAATGACCGCAAAACGAGGGGTTAATTCGGGATCTTCCATACGAGGTAAACTGAAAAAGGAAGATAAGCCCCAAACGGCGATCGCCAAAATAGTTAAAACTAATAATCGGACGTTTTTATAAAAGATGGAAGACATAGGAGAATGATGAATTAAGAATTGAGAATTATGAAGTTCGGGGGAGAAAGTAATAAGTAATAAGTAGGGTTTGCGGCAAAAAGTTTTTCCTGGGGGCAGGGTGTGGGGTGTAGGGTGTGGGGTGTAGGGTTTTACCCATTTTCAGGTGGTCAATTACCTAATTTTCAGGGAAAAAGTCCAGGAATTTTCTCCGCGATCACTCCCAGATCTGGTACTTTTTGATTTCCCAAAAGTCTAAAAGTCTTACCCAACAAGGTTTTTAGATTTATTCAGCAAACCCTAAGTAGGGAGGCACAATTATTTGTCGGATGGGTTAGCGGTAGCGTAACATAATCGGGCGTTGGGTTTCATGCTTCAACCCAACCTACGTTCTGCTCACTGTTTACTGTTTACTGATTTTTACCTTTTGCCCCGAAATAATGCGATTTGTGCCATTAGTAATCACTTTTTCGGTTCCGTCTAATGTTCCTCGCACGAGAACTCGCTCCCCATCGGTGTATAAAACCTCCACATCCCGACGTTCTACGACAAATCCTTGGGCTGCATTCCCATCTCCTAGGACATAAATCGACCATAATCCTCGAATTCCCTTAACAAGAGCGGTACTAGGTAGCCAATAACCCGAAGTATTAATGTTTTGTTGCCATTTCCAGGTGACAATTTGTCCAGTGGTTAGCAGCGGTGAGGTAGCCTCGCCGCTACTTCCTGCTCCTTTAACTTGAAAAACCACCGTCACGGTACGACTGGCAGCATCTAGTTCAGGTAAAATTGCCTTAACGGTCGCTGAATAAGATTTTTGGTCAATTTTTAGGGTTTGTGATTGTCCGATCTTAATCTCAGAAGTCAGGGACGTAGGAACACCAATATGGGCTTTAACGCCGTCTAATTGTACCAAACGCACCACCCCTTGACCCGCTTGTACCGCCGTTCCTTGATCGAGATAACGTTTTTGAATTTTGCCCGAAAAAGGGGCTTTAAGAACGGTCTTTTCTAAATCAAGTTCAATACTAGCTAAACGACTATCTAGCTGTTTAATAGCTGCTTTTTGGGCTTCAATCACTTCCCTGCGAGTCCCTGCTAACAACTCATCCAGTTGACTTTGAGCCTGTTTAACCCTTGCTCGCTGTTGAGTTAAGATTTCAGGGCGTGTTCCTGCTAATAGCTCATCTAATTGGCTCTGGGCTTCATTAACCCTTGCCTGTTGACTATCCATATCTGTGACCACTTCGTCAAACTGTTCAAGAGAAATAGCCCCTTGCGTATAAAGATTCTGTCGTCGCTCCCGTTTACTACGAGCCAAAGCTAATTGTGCTTGCAGGGTTTTCAAACGCGCTTGGGCTGCCGCAATGGTTTCAGTGCGAGGTCCCACTTCCATCTCTTGTAGTTGAGCTTTTTCTTGAGCCAAATTTGCTTGGGCTGCGGCAATCGTTTCAGCACGAGAACCCGCCTCCATTTCCTTTAATTGTGCTAAAGCCTGTTGTTTTTGGGCTAATAAGTCTTGTGTTTGGGCGATTAATTGACGGTCATCTAAACGAGCAAGGGGCGTTCCTTGATTCACCCATTGTCCTTCTGTCACCAGCAGTTGAGTCATTGTTCCTCCTCGTTCAAACCCTAAATCACTGGTATTTTGAGCGACAATTTCCCCAGTGTAAGTTCGAGACTGTTGATAAGCATTGACCTGTACTAGCCGGTCAATTTCAACGGGGAGAAGATGTTCATTTTCGGCAACCGAAGGGGCGATTGGTTGAGTTGGTTGACTCATTGACCCAATCCCATAACCAACTCCTAACAATAAAAGTCCCCCAAGATACCATCGCCGAACCCCTTGGAAACGGCGTTTTGATTGTTTTTGAGGTTCAGAAGAGGTGGCAGTGATTTTTAGGGGATATTCCGACATAGGAGGTGACATAGGATGGTTATCTGGCATAAGTCTATTCATTAAAGAATTTAACGTGAAGACGGGGATGGGTCTCAGCTTATCTACAACTGCTGTCCTATTCTTTCCGAATTTTATTTTTCAAACGACACCCTACGGCAATAATGCCTAAACTCATTAAGCCAAGGGTAACAGAAGGTTCAGGAGTCGAAACAATTCTCAGTTGCAGGGGAAATTGAATAGAAACCACGGGATTTAATGGGCCAATTGAGGGATCGATAAAAACGTCATCTGGGACAACGGCGGCATCTTCACTGACTAATTGTACTTTATTAGAACCCACATCGACTAAGAAAGCATTGGCTAATCCGTCAAATTCTCCGAGCAGGCCAGCTACCTTAGAAACACTAAAGGGATCACTAATAATCGCTTCAGAGTCATCATCAGGAGCGGTGGTTGCGCCATATTCTAAGAATGAATAAATATCGCTATAACCAAAGCTAAGAATTTTAGTGTTGTCCAACAATAAAAAGCTTTCCACTTCCTTAGGATTAGCGGCATAAATGCGTTCTTCTAGAGAAGACGTAGGAGAGGAAAAATAGTTCTCTCCATTAATATCATTTCCTAAATTCCAACTCTTGGTAAAATCCCCGTTTTTAGGACCAAAACTAAACCCAATACGATCGACATTAATACTGTTATTGGTGAGGAAAGTCGCAAAGTTAGAAAATCCTGTAATATTATTTAACAATGTGGCGGCTCGGGTTGCTCCTAAAGGATTAACCAAATTTTCGGGACTAAAATCAATCCCCGCAGCATAATAGGGGGCTGGATTTCTGGGTGAATTTAAAGCGGTTTCAGTGTGACCGGCGCCATAGCCCACAAATCCTTGAGGAGTCGGGTCTGTTCGTTTTCCAAATAACCGCAAACAGTTATTAGAAGCAATAGGCCGAGTTGCAATAAATTGGATGGAACTAAAATCAAATAAATCACCTGTTTCACAACTAGCAGCACGAGTGGGAAGGGGAGCTAATAAAGTGGCTGTTCCAGCGGTAGTTAGCCCAAGCAATAAAGCAAAATGACGCATAGACATGAGTTTTTTCCTAATTCAAAATAGAGAGATTATGAAAAACCTTTTGTGGTTTTTGCTGATCAGCATACTTCTAAATTGCTGAAGATTAGAGATTTAGATAGATTAATTTTAGATTTGATGATTAAGTTTTTTTAAGTTCAATCTATCTAGACATCATCTAAGTAGGGAGGCACAATTATTTGTAGGATGGGTTAGCGGTAGCGTAACATAATCGGGCGTTGGGTTTCATGCTTCAACCCAACCTACGTTCATCTTATATTTAATTCCACCCACCCACTTATATCTAGTTTAAAATAGGAAAGTCCTCAGCAAAATGGAGAATCTTTGGCAGAAGACGACTTTGACTGCGATTAACAGCCCGAAGGTATCGACTAATGTGAATCTCTTTCTTCCTTTGGCTCTTCGGTTTGTGTTATGCAATGGACTGGGGTTATAAAAGATGGAACCCTTATATACAAGGGCATTTGGCGATTTTTCTCAATTGTTTTTGATCTAGAGCGAACTAATCAATTAAATCTCTTGCCAGATAAGGATTTAGTCGATTTATGCCCCCATATCGAACCATACCAAGTCCCGAAGAGCCCTTCCTTTAATCCGTTTCCCCGCATCATAACCCACCTCTTGATTAATCATCGTGGCGGTTTTGACCGATTGGCTGTCTAAAACTCCCGCGCTCGCCGCCGTTAGATGACCTTCCATCGTCCTGACGTAATCCCGGAGACAGTTATGGATTTTCAGCCATGTTCCGTCTTGAGTCCACTTTCTCAAGTAGTAGTAAGCTAAGACGCATCTTAACCGCCTATCCTTAGATTAGCTAAATCTCCCCTAATCCCTTTACTTTTGCCTCTTGCAAGAGTGCAAGAGTGCAAGAGTGCCTCATCTCAACAAGCAATTTAAATGCGCGGGCAGCTTATACTGTCCCGTCAGGCGGGTAGTCCTGGGGCAGCCACCGCCACGCGCATTACCTACAGAGGACGTAAAATAGGGCGTTGATGACACCGATGCAAAAGTTAGTTCGGGTCTAGGTTTTAAGAAATTCCGCCCAAGAAGATTCATATCTCAAATCAGCAACGCCTTGCATGACTACTTACTATAATTTGAAGTGCGGAATGTGGGTTTTAAAAATTTGCGGAAAGACGCATCTCCGCTTGTAGATCAAAGACAAGCTCAATACAACACTTTCCGAGACGGAACATCCCATGCAATCACCGAAAGGCTTACTGTATAAGCACTTCAACCCTAGTAGTTGTACTTGAGCGATCAGCCAAGTGCTGTAATTTCCTTATCAAGAATTAAGAAGATCAGGAAATCAGTTTTGTCTGTGATGGAGTGAAAACCATCTTTTGTCAAAAAATTATCTATTTTGAAAATTATAGGAACAGTCTCATGCTTTTAACTCCAAACTGTAACCCTCTTAACTCCCTTAACTTCTCTCATTCTACGACTAACTTTCTTAATTCCGTCCCTCAGCAAGAAATAGCTGAATCCATATCTGTTATTCAATATTTAATCAATCAAATCCCTGAATCTGTATTGTGGATCGATTCCCAAGGACGGATTAAGCATTACAATGATGCGGCTTGTGCTTTATTGGGATATTCCAGAGAACAGTTATCTAATTTGACTATAGAAGAAGCTGCTCAAGATTTTTTAAACTCAGATTGGTCTAGATACTGGAAATTAATTCAACGTCGAGGTTTTGGACGTTTGATCACACACCATCCTTATTATGGGGATCATCAATCCCTCGATATTACGGTTAACCTTCTCAAATATGGAGATCAAGATTATATAAGCATAGTAGCTCGTTCCTTAAATTTTCTAGAATCTGAAAAAGATGGCTACGCTTGCAGAATTCATCCTTCTGTTAACTCAAAACAAGCTCCTCAATCGTTGATACAGCCTTCTTCTACCCCGCAACCGAATTTCTTTGATTCTTTGGCTTCTTTCTACCCTAATAGTTCTCAATTAAAACCCGTTTTTGAGTTTATTGAGGCAAATTATAGTCAACCGATTACCCTCAATGATGTGGCTGGAGCGGCTGGTTATTCTCCTGCTTATTTAACCAATTTAGTTAAGCGTCGCACCGACAAAACGATTATTCATTGGATTGTGGAACGAAGAATGCTAGAAGCCCGATCCTTGTTACTGAAAACCCATGAGTCAATTACCAAAATTGCCGCCACCGTTGGGTTTACTGACCCCTATTATTTTTCCCGTCGCTTTAGTCAGTTACATAAAGTATCTCCTAAACGTTGGCGAGAAAAATATCAAACTCAAGTAGCTTAAATGATGGCTGAGTTTTAGGTTTTAGGTTCTAAGTATTTAAACTTTACACCTTACATAATCATGATTGAGGTGGGCAATGCCCACCTTAGTAGTGCTTAAATTATCCCTGTTTGATGGCAGAAAGATAAGGAGATTGACGAGAGAGTGAAAGGGTAATACCTAGTTGGGATAAATCAACCATTTTATCTTTTAGGATAAACCCTAAGCCATATTTTTCTACCACAGGAAGCGGTAATTTGGCGGCATGACTATAAACCACTCTAACGGTATCTTTGCTTCCTTTATTGGGTAAATTATTAGGTTTTTTTTGAACAGATTCACCTAAAAACTGGAGAGAGCTACAGGTTTTATTTGCTTGTTGGGCAATGTGGAGAAATTCAGAAATTGCTTGCTCTAATTCCTGTGTCAAGGCATTAATCTTCTCACCAACTTCCAACAGTTGATACTCCTGTTTAGATAACAGTTTTTCTAGCTTATCTTGCAGTTCTGTTTCAAGCTGTACAACGGCTGAAGTTAATAATTCTTGGAGCATTTGCGGAGATTTATGAGCGGTTTCAATCGGTTGAGTAGTGGAATAAATCTCTGTAACAGATGGGTTAAGAACATGAGTCTCTATCATAATTTTTACCTAGTAACTAGCAACTTAACTTTGTTACCTTTTATTGTAAGAAAAAAGGAGTTGAAATTTAATGGATAATATTTTGTATTGTCTGCTAGGTTTTTCGATTATATTTATATGGTAAAAATGTACTAAACTTGACCATAAAAAATAGGAATAAAAAAAATCCAGTTTTGGCGAAAAATAAAACATGGCTGATCAATGGATAGAGGAATAAACTAGGAATATAAGTTAAGCAATCTTAGTTTGCTAAAACACTTTTTTCACGTTAAAGGAACTTAACCCATGATGACAACTGTTCAATCTCCTTCTACCGTTGAAGACATTCAAAACTGGCTCGTTGATCAGTTTGCTCAACAACTCGATGTTGACCTTGATGACATTGATATTGAAGAACCTTTTGATAATTATGAACTCGACTCACGAAAAGCGTTAGTTTTATTAGGACGCTTAGAAAAATGGCTCGGAAAGGAATTAAATCCTGTGGTCATTTTTAACTATCCCACCATTGCTGAATTAGCAACCCGATTAGGGGAATTATATCTTTAACTTTTTCTTGTATTCTTTCTTATTCACTCTCTTCCTCATCACATTTTAGGAGAATTTCACCAATGGTTGCTACTAACACTAATGAGTATGATGTTGTGATTATGGGAGCAGGTTTCGCCGGGGTCTGTCAAGCAAGACACTTACTTCTAAATGTTCCCAACATTAAAATTGCACTCATCGATCCTCGTCCAGAAGAAAGAACTAATAAAGACCTCAAAATTGGCGAATCAATGGTGGAAATTGCCACCCTATTTGTTTGCAAAGAATTGGGGTTATATGAGTATATGATCGAAAATCATCCCCCTAAATATGCTCTTAATTTTCATTGGGCAAAAGATGCATATAAAACTGACACCATTGATGATTATTATCATATTTGGGCGAATCGACAATTTCCCCTTGGCACGTTTCAAATGAACCGGGCAAAATTTGAACGGGATCTCCTAAAAATGAATAAAGCGATGGGAGCAACTTTTTATCAAGGTCGAGTTGTAGATGTTGATTTAACCTCAAAAGATGAACTCAAAACCGTTATCGCTAAAGTCGAAAATGAACAGATAACTCTCAAAGCAAAGCCCGTTATTG
Organism: Microcystis sp. M53602_WE12; assembly: GCF_030065455.1. Taxonomy (NCBI): domain Bacteria; kingdom Bacillati; phylum Cyanobacteriota; class Cyanophyceae; order Chroococcales; family Microcystaceae; genus Microcystis; species Microcystis sp. M53602_WE12. The sequence goes on from NZ_JASJFB010000052.1 coordinate 10,420, forward strand.
ATGCCGCAGGACGGAAGTTTATTATTGGTCAAAAAACCGATAATCTCCTATTTGGAGCAGATAATCTTTTTGGACTTGATACCGGTTCTGTTTGGGTTAGAGTTAACAATATTGATCGCACCATTTTTCACGATGGTTATGATCCTTATGGTACAACTTGTAGCCATTACTATGCAACCAATCATTGGTTCGGTCATGGTCATTGGTTATGGATGATTCCTACCGAGAAGGATAGTCAAGAAATTTCCATTGGCATTGCTTATCATCGTTCAGCGATCGCTGATTATCAAATTAACACAAAAGAGAAATTTTATGATTTCTTAAAAGCCAATCATGAAATTCTCTATCGTTTAGTGACCAGTGGTGAAAATATTGATTTCCACTATTTGCCGCGGCCAGCCCATACCAGCAAAACCATGTTTTCAGCCGATAATTGGTATGTAATTGGAGATGCCGCTTGTATTTTTGATCCTTTTTATTCTTTGGGATCTAGCATGATTTCCTATCAAATTGAATGTACGACAGAAATTATTCGCAGTAAATTAGCAGGAGAAGCTATTGGCGAGAAAAAACAAGCGGCGTACAATGATTTTATCCTAACTTACACGCGGTTTAATAACCATCTAATCAAACATCATGATCAACAGTTAGGAGATGCCAGTATTATGAGTTGGCGCATCTATCATGATTATATCTGGTGGTTTGGTGTCCAAGTTCCTATGTACACAGGAAAATGGTTTCTAGACTTGGATTTTCTAGCACGATATACCCTTGGCTTAAAAGAACATCAAACAGGATATTGTGAACATCTTTATCAACAATTTAATGAAGTCATTAAACAAGGAAAAAATTTAGGTTTTATGGATTGTTATCGAGGCGATCAACTTTGGGGAGATTATCATACTCTTCAACATTTTGATAACTTTGTCGAAAATAGCAAACTTGAACCCAAACGGTCTAATGTCTTTGCATCTATGAAATGGACAAATTTCTACACAGCAATTTGGTATGCTAAATTTCTCTGGAAAGGTTTTGGGTGGCGTGGCTTTTTAAATGGGAAAAATCTTTACTATTTGGCCGAACATTTTGTTCATATGCTGCAAGCAATGATCGGTGAAATGTTTTATAAACATTTTACTAAAGGGATTCCTGATAATAGCCAAATTGAACAAATGCGTCAAGAATTTACCAACTATCGTTATCGTCCTCAACTGAATTCTTGGCTAAAAGAAGAAGTGAAAAGATCGCCCGAAAAAATGCCTATTGGTGTCTAAATTTGGGTTAATCACTTAGGCATAGCTAAAAGATAACATCAAAAATCACAAGATAGCATCTTTTACCTTTAACCCTACGCAATTACTGTCTATTAATTACGGATATCTCAACTATGAAACCTATTGCAATTATTGGGATTGGCTGTCGTTTTCCTAAAGCCAATAATCCTCATGAGTTCTGGCAATTATTATCAAATGGAATTGACGGAATCACCGAAATTCCTAAGGAGCGCTGGAATATTAATGAATATTATGATGAGAATCCTGAAACACAGGGAAAAATGAATTCTCGTCATGGGGGATTTTTATCGCAAGTTGATGGGTTTGATCCTAATTTTTTCGGGATTTCTCCTAGAGAAGCCTTATTAATGGACCCTCAGCAACGCTTACTCTTAGAAGTAGCTTGGGAAACCATTGAAGATGCAGGAATAACACGGGAACAATTAGCAGGATCGAAAACAGGTGTATTTGTGGGAATTGCCACAAACGATTATAGTCGCATTCATGCAGGATATAGCCACCAACCTCAAGGCTATGATTTAACAGGAAACTGCACAAATATCGCAGCCGGTCGTCTTTCCTATCTTTTTAACTTAAAAGGTCCTAGTTTAGCGGTAGATACGGCTTGTTCTTCCTCTTTGGTCGCAGTGCATCTCGCTTGTCAAAGTTTATGGAATGATGAGTCTTCAATGGCGATCGCAGCAGGGGTTAACCTGATTTTATCCCCTATTGGTAATATTGCGTTAAGCAAATTGAAAGCCTTGTCTCCTGATGGACGTTGCAAAACCTTTGATGAAAGCGCCAATGGATATGTGCGAAGTGAGGGAGTCGGTTGTATTATTCTCAAACCGTTGGCTCAAGCGATCGCAGATAAGGATTCCATTTATGCGTTAATTAGAGGAACTGCTATTAATCATGATGGACGCAGCAAGGGGTTAACGGTTCCCTATGGACCGGCACAAGAAAGCTTGATTCGATCAGCCTTGAAAAATGCCGAAATTGAGCCAAAAGAGCTTAATTATGTGGAATTACACGGGACGGGAACATCTTTAGGCGATCCCATCGAAGCGATGGCCTTGGGAGCTGTGTTAGAAGAAGGACGAGACAAGGATAATCCTTGTTTGGTGGGATCGGTAAAAAGTAATATAGGACATCTCGAAGCAGCGGCAGGAATTGCCAGTGTGATTAAGATGGCACTTTCCCTGAAAAACAAGCAAATTCCGCCCAGTCTGCATTTTAACAAGCCGAATCCTTATATTCCCTTTGATAAGTTACCCCTTAAGCTTCAATCATCTTTAATTACCTGGCCACAACAGGAAACAACCGCCAAGGTGGGAATTAGTTCTTTTGGATTTTCGGGAACAAACGCTCATCTTATCTTGGAAGAAGCTAATTTATCTCACCAAGAACCAATTTCCTTAACTTTCCCTCATTTACTTCCTTTATCTGCCCATAGTCAAGAAGCGGTTAGAGATTTAGCTCAAAATTATGAAGATTTCCTGAAAGATCAAGCTTTAACCGCTGAATTTGTCCAGAATCTTTGTTATAGTGCTAGTTTAAGACGGACTCATCATGCTCATCGTCAGGCAGTTCTGGTTCATTCTCCTGAAGAATTATTGAAGGGTTTAAAAGAGTTAGAAACGATTGATTTATCGACTCAATCTAAGCCTTCAAAACGTAAAACCAACATTGCTTTTGTCTTTTCTGGCCAAGGACCTCAATGGTGGGCAATGGGACGGGAATTATTAGCAACAGAACCGGTTTTTCGCTCTGTTATTAAACAATGTGATACTTTGATTCAAAAGTATGCTAACTGGTCATTATTAGCGGAATTTAATGCGTCTGAAGCTCAATCTCGTTTACAAGAAACAGAAGTTTCTCAACCTGCTTTATTCGCTTTACAAGTTGGATTAGCTAAATTATGGCAATCTTGGGGGATTAATCCTAAATCTGTGGTTGGTCACAGCTTGGGAGAAGTTGCAGCCGCCCATTTTGCGGGAATTCTAACTCTTGAGGAAGCCATTCATTTGATTTGTCAGCGCGGACAGTTGATGCAGCAAGCAACAGGAAATGGAAAAATGCTTGCGATTGAATTACCTGTTAATGAGGTAGAAAATTTAATGGCTGCTTGGGAAAATAAATTAGAAATTGCTGCCATTAATAGTCCTTATTCAACGGTTGTATCTGGGGAGTCTCAATCGCTCGATCAATTAATTGCTGAATTGTCCCAAAACCATCCTCATATTTTCTACAAAGAACTCCCTGTTAATTATGCTTTTCATAGTCAACAAATGACTACTTTTGCGGATAAGTTAGTGAAAAAATTAGGAGAGCTTAAGCCTCAAAAAAGCACCATACCAATTTTCTCAACCGTAACAGGTGATCAACAAGAGGGGACATTATTTAATGCCGCTTATTGGGGACAAAATATGCGTCAGACGGTACGTTTTAACCCTGCGATTGAAGCAATGATTAAATCTCGTCATACTATCTTTGTTGAAATCAGCCCCCATCCTGTTTTATTGGGATATATTAAAAGTACCTTGCGAGAACAAGATACTGAGGGATTTGTTTTACCCTCTCTAAGACGAGAACATTCTGAACGGGGAACGCTATTAAATTCTTTAGGAAAGCTCTACACTTGGGGACAGTCGATTAATTGGGAAAAATTATATCCCGAAAATTGTCAGTTTGTTAAGTTACCGCTTTATCCTTGGCAACATGAATCTTATTGGGTAAGTGATGCTAAACCTCAATTTAAGTCTGTTTCTTCTGCTTCTAGTTTACTTAATTTATTAGTTGAAGGCAAAACTGAACAACTAACAGAACAGTTAAATCAAAGTGATCAATTATCACCTGAAGTCAAGCAGTTTTTACCACAATTATTACAGTTATTTGTTGGGGAAGATGCAACAATAACAGGCAAAATGCCTATCCTACAGGATGTGAGTAAAAACTGTTATCAAGTGGAATGGCAACTCAGTCCTTTAAACTTAAAAAATAAGCCTTCTCAAGGAGAACGGTGGTTAATTTTTAATGATAATCAAGGAGTTGGTAAAGCCTTAGCAACAACGCTAAATGATGCTTATATTTTGGTGTCTTCTGGTCAAACTTATCAGAAGTTGGTGTCAGGTCATTATCAAATTAATCCTAATAATGTTAAGGATTTTCAACGGTTGTTACAAGAGCTAACTGAACCGATCACCAAAGTGGTCTATTTATGGGGGTTAGACAGCGATATTAACTCCCAACCCTCTCAAACTCGTTCTTATGCCAGTTTATTGTATCTAACACAAGCTTTAGCTGAATGTAAAACTAAAGAACCCCCTAAACTTTGGGTCATAACACAACAAGCACAACCGGTGAATGATGCTGTTAAACCGCTTAAAATAGCACAAACGTCCTTATGGGGAATGGGTCAAGTCATTGCCCTTGAATATCCTAATTTATGGGGAGGATTGATTGATTTAGAAGAAAAACAACCATCGTCTCAAGCAATTATTGCTGAAATAACAGAAAATCTAGGAGAAGATCGCATCGCTTTTCGGGATCATCAACGATATGTTGCCCGTTTAGTACCTAATAAAGCAATAAAAAGCTCAAACATCAATTTTAAGAAGACAGAAGCCAGTTATCTCATTACTGGTGGCTTAGGCTCTTTAGGATTAAGTTTAGCAGATTGGTTAATTGAAAAAGGTGCAAATCATTTAATCTTAACCAGTCGGCGAGCCTTAGCTGACCATTCAACGGATAAACAGGTAAAAATCAAAGCTTTAGAGGATAAAGGGGCTACTATTCAAGTAATTGCCGCTGATGTCAGTGATTATCAACAAACCCGTCAACTTTTTCACCAAATTCAAGAAAATTGTCCTCCCTTACAGGGTATTATTCATGCGGCAGGGGTTTTAAGCGATCGCACCATTGACAAGATGGATTTCCATTGTTTTGAGAGCGTATTTAATCCTAAAGCAGCAGGGGCGTGGAATTTACACCAACTTTCTCAAGATTTATCCTTAGATTTCTTTGTTTGTTTCTCTTCCATATCTGCTTTAATCGGATCACGAGGTCAAATTCACTATGCCGCTGCCAACCATTTCTTAGATGGTTTAATGCACTACCGTCGAGAGTCTGGACTCACAGGGTTAAGCATTAACTGGGGACCTTGGGCTAAAGGGGGAATGGCCACGCAAGGCTATGAAGAAGGCTTAAAACGCCTGGGAATCAATCCATTACAACCTAATTTAGCCTTGGATACTTTAGATGCTCTAATCCATGGTAATGTTACTCAAACAATGGTAGCAGAGATTGATTGGTCTAAGTTTAAAACGATTGTTGCAGCAAAAGGACGGGTGGCTTTCTTAGAAGCGTTATTCAAGCAAGATCAGGATAATTTTGGGCAAACGGTCGAGAATTTCCCCCAAACCATCCAAAAAAACCCTCCTCACCGACGAGTCACCCTATTAACCACTCGTTTACAGCAAGAAGTAGCGCAAGTCTTAGGAATTCACGGAGATACTTTACCAGATACTGATCAAGGGTTCTTTGAGATGGGAATGGATTCTTTAATGTCCGTAGAACTGAAACATCGTCTAGAAGGCTTATTTTCTGTCTCTTTACCTTCCACCTTTGCTTTTGAGTATCCCACTATTGGTGATGTGGTGCAGTATTTTGTCCAAGAAGTATTTGCTTGGCAAGATAATTCAGAAAATTCTCAGATTTCTTCGGAAACCGAGTCAACGGACGTTGTAGTACTCCACCAAGCCCTTGCTGAATTGGAGTCGCTGTCAGAAGTAGAAACAGAAGCCCTAATGGAGCGAGAATTGGCGGAATTAGAAGCATTACTTTAACAGTTATCAGTTATCAGTTAAGTAGGTGGGTGGAATTAAATATAAAATGAACGTAGGTTGGGTTGAAGCATGAAACCCAACGCCCGCATGGGTTACGCTACCGCTAACCCATCCTACAAATAATTGTGCCTACCTACTTATCAGTTATCTGAATACCTAACACCTCACACCTAATATCTAAGGAGCATTTTAACATCATGGGTTCTCATCACCAGAAAACAGAATTAACGCCGTTACAAAAAGCAGTTATTGCGCTTAAAGAAGCTCGTAACAAGATTGAAGCCTTAGAACGGCAAAAAAATGAACCGATCGCTATTATTGGCATGGGGTGTCGTTTTCCGGGGGGTGCAAATAGTCCAGAGGCGTTTTGGGAGCTATTATCAAGGGGAAAAGAAGCAATTGTCCCTGTTCCTAGCCAAAGATGGGATGCTGAGGCTTATTATGACGAAAATCCCGATCTTCCTAACAAAACTTATGCTCGTTATGGTGGGTTTATTGACGCGGTAGATCAATTTGATCCGCAATTTTTCGGGATGACTCCCCGGGAGGCGATCGCACTAGACCCTCAACAACGATTATTATTAGAGGTAAGTTGGGAAGCGTTAGAAAATGCCGGAATTGCACCTCAGAAGCTGACAGGGACGCAAACAGGCGTATTTGTGGGCATTGGCTTGGATGATTACGCAAAACGGCAAATTAAGCAACAAATTCCCATTGATGCTTATACGGGATCAGGAAATGCGTTTTGTTTCGCTTCAGGTCGCTTATCCTATTTTTTAGGGCTACAAGGACCCAGTTTAGCCATTGATACCGCCTGTTCTACCTCTTTAGTCACGGTACATCTGGCTTGTCAAAGCTTACGCAATAGAGAGTCAAATTTAGCTTTAGCAGGGGGAGTTAGTTTAATGCTATCCCCGGAGGTGACGTTATATCTTTCTAAAACCCGCGCTTTGTCCCCTGATGGTCGTTGTAAAACCTTTGATAAAGATGCAAATGGCTATGTGAGAGGGGAAGGCTGTGGAATGGTGGTCTTAAAACGCTTTTCTGATGCTATAAGCGATGGAGACAACATTTTAGGCGTAATTAGAGGCTCGGCGGTCAATCAAGATGGCCCCAGTAGTGGTTTAACGGTTCCCAATGGATCAGCGCAAATGGCAGTTATTCGTCAAGCATTGGAGAATGCAAAAGTAAAACCCGAACAAATTAGCTATTTAGAAGCACACGGGACAGGAACAGCGTTAGGCGACCCTATTGAAGTACGGGGGATTAACAATGTACTATGCAAAGATCGTTCCACTGATAACCCCTTAATGGTGGGTTCAGTAAAAACGAATATCGGCCACCTAGAAATTGCAGCCGGGATGGCCAGCCTATTAAAAGTCATTTTATCCCTAAAAAATCAAGAAATTCCCCCCCATCTTCATTTTAAAGAACTTAATCCTGATTTAGCGGCTGCTGCAACCGCTCTCAAAATTCCTACCGCTTCTCTGCCTTGGCAGCGAACAGAAGAACCTAGAAGGGCCGGAATTAGTGCATTTGGATTAAGTGGCACAAATGCCCACATTATCATCGAAGAACCGCCTCAATTAAGCTTTAATCCTTCTGAAGTGGATCGTCCTGCTCATTTACTCACTCTATCAGCGAAAAGCGACGATGCTTTAGATGATTTAGCGCAAAAATGGGTCAACTATTTAGAGAAAAATCCTCAATTAAACCTAGCAGACTTAGCTTTTAGTGCCAACACGGGACGAGGACAATTTAACCATCGTCTGGCAATTTTGGCAAAATCAACCCTTGAAGCCAAGGACTCTTTAACAGCATTTACGCAAAAACAACCTTGTTTGAATGTTTTCAGCCAAGCAGTTGCAAAAAGTCGTCAAAATAAGATTGCTTTCTTGTTTACAGGACAAGGTTCTCAGTATGCAGACATGGGACGACAACTGTATGAAACTCAACCCACCTTTCGTCATGCCTTAGAGGAATGCGATCGCTTATTGCAACCTTACCTAGAAAAGTCCTTATTAGAGGTTTTATACAGTGATTCTAGCTTATTAGACCAAACTGCTTATACTCAACCCGCCCTATTCGCCATTGAATACGCATTATATAAATTATGGCAGTCTTGGGGCATTAAACCTGATGGGGTTTTAGGTCATAGTGTGGGGGAATATGTGTCCGCTTGTGTTGCAGGGGTTTATTCTCTCGAAGAGGGAATCAAGTTAATTGCCGAAAGAGGACGCTTAATGCAGTCTTTACCCCAAAAAGGCGCAATGGCGGCCATATTTGCCCCTATTGAAACAGTAAAATCTGTTATTTCTCCTTATGGGGATCAAGTTGAGATTGCCACTATCAATAGTTCGGAAAATATCGTTATTTCGGGTGACAAGGAAGCGATTAATCGGATTAAAGCGGATTTAGAATCACAAAGCATTGAAGTGCGTCTGCTTCAGGTATCTCATGCTTTTCATTCCGGGATGATGCAACCGATATTAGCAGAATTTAAAGTGATCGCTGCTAAAATTAGCTATAAAACACCCCAATTAGATTGGATTTCCACCGTCACAGGTGAAGAAATCAGCCAAGCAGTAACAGAGGACTATTGGTGTCAACAAGTGCGTCAATGCGTCCAATTTGCCCCAGCAATAGAAACCTTAGCCAGCCAAGGTTATAATCTATTTATTGAAATCGGCTCTCATCCGATTTTAACGAGATTGGGTCAAAAAACCTTAGCAAACCCTGATTATCTGTGGTTATCTTCCCTACAACGAGGACAGGATGATTGGCAAATTTTATTACAAAGTGTGGCAAAATTAGCCGTTTCTGGGGTTAATATTGATTGGAATGGCTTTGATAAAGATTATGCTCGTCTTCGTCTTCCTTTACCTACTTATGCTTTCCAAAAACAACCCTACTGGTTAACCGTAGGGGAGCCTAGTTTGCGCCCAACCCAAGGGACAGAAACCTTAGAAGGGCAAGACTTACACCAAAGCCAAGAAAGAGAAACTGTAGGGGTGCCAGACTTGCGCCCAACCCAAAAACAAAACGAAACCAAGGCTGAAAGCTTAGAAAGTCAATTAATTGCTTTAATAAGTCAAATTACGGGTTTAAATCCTCAGCAATTGAGTTTGAATGTTTCCTTAGAAGCAGATTTAGGGTTAGATTCTATTATGATGACCCAATTAATGAACGGGTTACTATCATTAATTCCTGAAGAGCAACGTAGTCAATTTAGTGAAACCTTTTCCCTACGCCATTTAATGCAAGTCTCCAATCTTCAGGAATTATTAACCATTCTTCAATCTCATACTTCATCCCCCAAACCTCAAATCTCTAACCCTAAACCACAAACCAAAAACCTGAAAACACAACCCTCGAATCTGGTTCCTATTCTCCATAGTCAAATTCCCTTGTTAATGAGTTATTGGAGTCTCAATTCTAATAGTTTATTTACTAAGGTTAAAATTGCAGGAGAATTTGACTTAAATATTGCTCAACAAGCATGGAAACTGTTAATTAATCGACATCCCATGTTACGGGCGCAATTTCAGATTCCAGAGGATGCCACCTGCTTTGCAGACTATCAATTAGAAGTGCTAGAAAACCCCATTCCTCCTGAAATTATTGTTAAAGATTTCACCACTTTAACTCCCGATGAACAAGGGGAGAAAATTGAAGAAGAAATCTATCATTGGTTAAACTATAACTGGTCTTTAACGCAATGGCCACTGCATGGATTTTCTGTGCTTAAATTATCCGATCAAATTCATCAATTATTTTTAGGGAATGAACACTTAATTTCAGATGGGTTAAGTAACCATGTCATGATGCGGGAATTCTTGGAAATTTACCGGGCTATAGTTGCTAAAGAAACGCCAAATCTTCCCCCTACATTGACTGTAGAAGATTATCGAAAACAGGTTCAATTAATGAACGATTGGCAAGATATTGAGGAAGATCGAGCCTTAGCAGAATACAATAATGCTGTGTCTGGAATGTCCTATCGTTGGCAACCTAAACAGCAGAAAAATGCTCAAAAATCTCCTCTCTTTTACAATCAAAAGTATCTACTTTCAGCAGAAACTACCTCTCAATTAATCGACAAAACCCGTCAATGGCGAGTCCCGATGAATGCACTATTATTAGGTGCATTTCTAAAAACTATGTCACAAATAGATTCAAAAGCTGAAAATATCGGAATTTCGATTCCCACCAGTGGACGAATTTACCCCGAAGTAGATGCAACAGGTGTGGTTAGTAGTTTTGCTCAAAATCTGGCATTAAGTTTTGCTAAACCTCAATCTGAGCAAGATTGGCCGACCTTTTTAAGCCAAATTCAGCAAACTGTACAACAACATATTGGCACCGGTTTAGATCGGGCGCAAACTCGTCAAATGGGAACAATTTTTCGAGACAATATTACCCTAGAAAAGGGTAAAATTCCCCCTCATAGTCTTTCTTTAATACAGGAGGCTTTAAAGTCTAATTTATACCTTCCTTATACGGGACAAACTCACCTGCAACCTCAGTATGATGCTTTATCAATTACTGACTATCAAGCAGGAGGAATGAACGCAACTGGAACAATTGATATTCTGCAAGAAATCTTTAATAATCGTCTTCATCTATTTGCAAGTTACGATTACCATCACTTTGACTTATTGCTAATAGATCAATTAATGACAGCCTATGTCAGCCAAATTGAAGAACTAGCCAATTTACCCGTGCAAGATCAAGTTATTATTTCTCATTCTTTCTCTATTTCTCTTAATACAGAGATTGAAGAAATGCTACGACAAATAACTTCCGAAATTTGTCATTGGACAATTGAAGAAGACGAAATAAGTGATGATTTGGAGGCAGATTTAGGACTAGATTCTTTAGAACGCATTCGCCTTGTTACCAAGCTAGAAGGGATTTATGGCAAACAATATCGCCAAGACCTTTTAAATTGTCGTACCTTGCAAGAAATGGCTGCTATTTTAGCCCCATCTCAACCTTCAATCCTCAACAGCTATCGGTAAAATACAGTCTGACAAATTAATATTAGGAAAAACAAAAATATGTCATTTCTACTTAGATAGGAATCCACAAATATTTATGATATTCTGAACTTTTTTTGTCCAGCTATACCTCAATCAGCGAAGGTTCGTAATTAGTCCTTAATGGCTACCTGCTAAAAAACCAATGGGCGCAGGCTTTGCGCCCCTACCACCTAACATCTAATAGAGGATTATTCTTATGGCTTTTTCCCCCGAAATTCCCTACTATAAAATTATTAAACAAGCACAATTAACCCCTGATGCGATCGCTGTTTTAGATGAGACTTGTCCCCTAACTTATCAACAATTAGACCATCTTTCTAATCAAGTTGCTGCTTATTTACAGACTCAAGGTGTTAACCCCAATACCAGAGTAGGAATTATGACGGAACGAAATCCAGGCATGATTATTGGTATTTTGGGAATTCTTAAAGCCGGTGGCTGTTATGTACCCTTAGATCCCGATTATCCCGTCGAAAGATTGCGTTATATTCTTCATCATGCCACTATCGAGATTTTACTTACCGAACATCAGGTAAGTGAACAGTTAATTTCTTGTGTGACAGAACCTTTACCCTTGCAAACCGTCCTCTTTTTAGATGAAGGAGAAAGATTAAACAAAATTAATGATTTAACTCAGATTACCACTTCTATCTGGCAAAAACACAGTAAAGAATCCATAAATCTTTGTAATCGTCCTGAGGATTTAATGGTAATTCTTTATACGTCTGGATCAACAGGACGGCCAAAAGGGGTAATGTTAAACCATCGCGGTTATATGAATCGTCTAGAATGGATGCAAAAGACATTTTCCCTGAAAACAGGCGATCGCATCGCACAACGCACCTCTTTTTGTTTCGATATTTCCGTATGGGAAATTTTCTGGACGTTAATGGAAGGTGCAACAATATGTCCCGTCAAACGCGAAGTAGTCTTAAATCCTTGGGAATTTGCTGCCTGGATTAAAAAGACTAAAATTAATGTAATGCACTTTGTTCCCTCCCTCTTTGGGGAATTTATCAGTGCGATTGAAAACGAATCTTGGACATTTCCTGATTTACGCTGGTTAATCTTTAGTGGGGAAGCTTTACCCATGTCTTTTATCCAAAAATGGCTTGATTGTTATGGATTAAAGACAGGTTTAGCCAATCTTTATGGACCGACAGAAGCCTCAATTGATGTGACTTACCATATTATTACAGAACGTCCTGACGAACGCACCAGCAGCCAAATTCCCATCGGAAAAGCGATCGATAATGTCTATCTCAAAGTGTTGGATGATCAGATGCAACCTGTTAAACAAGGGGAAATGGGAGAACTTTGGCTTGGTGGCGTACAATTAGCGTTAGGATACCTCAAAGATCCTGAAAAAACCGCTAAAGCGTTCTGTTCTAATCCTTTTTCTGATGTCTCTGGTGACTATATTTATCGGACAGGTGATCTAGTCAAGGAATTACCCGATGGTACGCTGGAATATCATGGACGTATCGATAATATGGTCAAAATTCGGGGTTTTCGCATTGAATTAGGGGAAATTGAGAGCATCTTAACCACTCATCCCAATGTCCGCGAGGCCGCCGTTTTAGCTATTGATTACGGTGAAGGACAAAAACGATTAATTGCTTGTTTATCGGGGGATAAAATCAAAAACCGAGTTCTCAAAGCACATTTAGAACAAAAACTCCCCCATTACATGATTCCTCAACGATTCGCTTGGTTTCCACAACTTGCTAAGAATCATAACGGAAAGTTAGACCGTAAAGCATTAGCCGCCGAATTACTTGCTCCTCCCGCTGCTCCCCCTACTCCTTCTCTTGTCCCCCTTGGACCGGCACAACGTTGGTTAGTCAACTATTTTGAACCTCCCTATCAATGGTTCGGTTATACTCGTTTTCTCTATCATCAGTCTTTGAATCTTGATATTTTCAATCAAGCTGCTAATCTTTTGGTGCAACGTCATGAAGCTTTTCGGACGGTTTGCCTACAAAATCAAGGTAAATGGCAGCAATACTTGATCAATGATCCTCAACCTATCCTGGCAGAGTATTGGGATGGAAGCCACTTAACAGAAGCAGAACGTAATGCTAAAATTCAAGCTCAAATGTCAGATTTAGCTAAAAAAATCCAGATTGACCGTTGGCCACTCACTGCCACTCTTGTCGTTAAAGTTAGTCCCTATTGCTACGATATTACGATGGTCGCTCACCACATCATTGCTGATATGTTAAGTGCAACCCTCTTGTTTAAGGAACTTTGGAGTGCCTATCATCAATTATTGGTAGGAAGTGAGCCGACTTTTCCTAACCCTAATCCTCAGTCTTACTTAGATTTTGTGCAAGTCTTGAGGGATGAGGAGAAAAAAGGAACAATGAACGAACACTTGAATTATTGGAAGGAACAATTTCCCGATGCAGAGAGTCGCTTTGAAGTCCCCGTCGATCATGTCAAAGGCCCAAATATTGAAGCTTCTGCCGAAAGTGAGCGATTTGTCCTAAGTAAAGCGCAAACTAAACAGTTATTAAGCCAAGGCAAGGTTTATTATCAGTCTAACTTTTATCCTATTCTCCTTGCTCCTTTATACCGTTTATTAGGTGATTGGAGTCAACGCCAACAGGTGGTTATCAGTCATCGTAGTCATGGGCGAGATTTAGGCGAAGGTCAGTCTTTTATGGAAAGTATGGGCAATTATGCTGTAAATTTTCCCATAGGCATTAATTTATCCACTTCTACGACTTGGCAAAAAACTATCAGTACCATCAATGAGCAGTTTGAAAGCTTACCAATGAATGGCGTAACTTATGATTGGATAGGTGAGTCTTTACCTGAATATCTCTATCCTGATAGTAATTTAACCCCAGTAAGGGCTAATTATCTGGGAAATCGTTCGGTTCCTCTCTCTGACTTGTTTGAGTTTGTTTATGGCGAGCGCGATTGTCGTTTATCGCCACTGGATCAAAAACGTACCACATTGATTGAATTCTTTTTCCTAATCATAGATGGTCAGTTAGAGATAAGAATTGAATATTCTCGTAATTTCCATCTTCCTACGACCATTGAAAAAATCGGACAAGATTACCTCATTCTTCTTGAGGAATTAGTGCCTATTGGTGTTGCTGATTCCTAACCTTTCAGGGGGGAGTGTCAAGCAGTCCGTGGCATTGACTCATATTAAATCCGTTTGATTAAGTCAGGAGAATACTTTGGCAAAAGTGCTACCTCGAAAATGTCTTGACTATCGTACCCCGAATGAGGTATTCCCCAAAGGTAGATCAGATAGTGATGCAATTCAGACTTGAATTGGCGTCACCAAGAGCGTGATGGACTGCTCTAGTTACCAGATTTTTCCCCCCCCGAACGCTTACTAAAAATCATCCATTTGTGAGAGTAGATCATCCATTGTATAAACTTGGAACTCTGCCTAAACTGAAGCTAAAGGGAATCAAACAATTCTTTGTTCATTCTTTAAGAACTATTCGTTGTCTCTACAGACTGCTATATTATTGATTGGAGAACACACCTACAATGTCTGCTCAATCCTCAACCTCTAGCCTAACTGCTTTACAAAAAACACCGATCGCTATTATTGGAATGTCGGCCTTATTTGCTAAAGCCAAGAATTTACAGGAATATTGGCAAAATATTCTCGGTAAAGTGAATGGAATCACTGAAGTGCCAGAAAGTGCCTGGAATTTAGAAGATTACTATGATCCAGACCCGAAAGCACCAGATAAGACCTATGGTAAATGGGGGGGCTTTTTGCCTAAAATTGATTTTGACCCCTTAGAATTTGGTCTGCCACCTGATACGTTAGAAGCTTTAGATTCGGCTCATTTACTTGGTTTAGTGATGGCTAAACAAGCTTTAGAAGATGCGGGTTATAACCAAGGAAAAGAGTTTAATCGAGAAACAACAGGGGTTATTTTAGGAGGAAGCGGACTCTGGAAAAGCATTACTCCCTTAACCAGTCGTCTGCAATATCCTCTCTGGAAGAAAATTTGCCAAAAAAGTGGTTTATCTCAAGAACAAACCGACAAAATTATCGAAAATATGAAGGCTGCCTATGTGCCTTGGCAAGAAAATTCTTTCCCCGGTATGTTACCAAACGTCGTAGCAGGTCGTATTACTAATCGCTTTGATTTAGGAGGAACTAATTGTGTGGTGGATGCAGCCTGTGCGAGTTCCTTAAGTGCTTTAAAAATGGCGATCAGTGAATTAATTGAAGGCCGTTGTGACATGATGCTTACAGGGGGCTTTGACACGGATAATTCCATCCTTAACTATATGTGTTTTAGCAAAACTCCAGCTTTTTCTAAGAAAGATTGTCTCAATCCCTTTGATGCTACCTCCGATGGCATGATGGTAGGGGAAGGATTGGGAATGCTGGTGATTAAACGGCTTGAGGATGCAGAACGAGACGGAGATCGCATCTATGCAGTAATTAAAGGCATCGGGACTGCTAGTGATGGTCGTTTTAAAAGTATCTATGCACCGCGTCCTGAAGGTCAAATTAGAGCCTTACGGCGTGCCTATCAAGAGGCGGGATTTTCTCCCGCTACCTTGGGGTTAGTTGAGGCCCATGGTACTGGAACACCAGCAGGAGATTTTTGTGAATTTACAGCCCTGAATGAGGTTTTTAGCGAAAATAACGCAGAAAAGCAAACGATTGCTCTGGGTAGTGTCAAATCTCAAATTGGTCATACCAAGGCGGCGGCGGGTGCTGCAAGTTTAATTAAAACGACTTTGGCCTTACATCATAAAATTCTTCCTGCTACCATTAACATTACCGAACCCAACCCTAAATTTAAGATTGAAGACTCGCCTTTTTATCTCAACACCGAAACCCGTCCTTGGTTGTCCAAAGGAGAGACACCGAGACGGGCCGGGGTTAGTTCCTTTGGCTTTGGGGGAACAGATTATCATGTGGTGTTAGAAGAATATACGCCCAAATTACCCCAAGGAGAAAATCGAATTCATCACCGTCCCCAATCAATTTTACTCTGGGGTCAAAATCCTGAAGAATTAAGACAAACTTGTCAAAAAGCTCTAGAACAGTTGCAATCTCCCCAAGGGTCACAAGTTTATATTGAACTACAAAATCAAAGCAAATCGGCTCAACTTCCCTTAAAGGTTGCTAGAGTGGGCTTTGTTGCGACTTCCTTGGCGGAAGCTATTAAATTACTGCAAGCAGCCGTTAAACAGTTGCAAAAACAGCCTCAAGCAGAGGCATGGGAACATCCCCAAGGTATTTATTACCGTAAGACGGGGTTATTACTGGAGGGAAAAGTCGTAGCATTGTTCCCCGGCCAAGGTTCTCAATACCTGAATATGGGTCGAGAAATTGCCCTAAATTTGCCAGAAATCCAAACCGCTTATCAAAAATTGGACATATTGAGAGCTAAAGCGGGTTTAACGCCCCTTTCAGCAGGAGTATTTCCGATTCCTACCTTTAACGAGGTGGACGAAAAACGGCAAACCTCTTTACTGCAACGGACGGAAAATGCTCAACCTGCGATCGGGGCTTTCAGTGTAGGACTGTATAAAACGTTGCAAAAGACGGGATTTAAGCCAAATTTTGTGGCCGGTCACAGTTTTGGGGAATTAACCGCACTCTGGGCCGCAGGCGTTTTCACCGACGACGATTATTATTACTTGATCCAAGCTAGAGGCCAGGCTATGGCCGCACCGAAAGGAGCCACCCCTCAAGGGGCGATGTTAGCGGTGACTGGGAAAGTATCTCAGATAGCGCAATGGGTTGAAGGAATGGCCAATGTGCAGATTGCTAACTATAATGCACCTGAACAGGTGGTATTATCGGGATTAGCCTCAGAAATTGCCACTATTGAGAAGATTTTAAGCTCTCAAGGCTATCAGGTTACGCCTTTACCCGTGTCTGCTGCTTTTCATACTTCTCTAGTACGTCATGCTAGTCAACCCTTTGGGAAAGCGTTGGATCAAGTGACGTTTCATGCGCCCCAACTTCCGGTTTATGCTAATGTGACCGCGGCCCCTTATCCCAAAGATTTATCAGGGATGCGTCAGCTTTTAGAAGCTCAGTTGTTGAATTCGGTTCAGTTTGTCCAACAAATTGAAAATATTTATGCTCAAGGCGGATATTGCTTTGTGGAAATTGGACCGCGCCAAATTCTCACTAACTTAGTTAAACAGATCTTAGGCGATCGCCCTCATCTGGCCATTGCACTCAACCCCAGTCGGCAAAAGGACAGTGATGTTCAACTCTCACAAGGAGTAATGCAGCTTCGAGTTTTAGGTTTACCGTTAAACGATCCGGAAAATGCAGCTTTGACGGTGAAGACTCCTTCAAGCAAACGCAAAGGTATGATCCTGAAGCTGAATGCAACCAACTACATCAGCGATAAAACCAAAGCTTTGATCGGAGCTGCATTACAACCTGATTCACCTGCGGAAATAGAACCGTCAGTTGATTCCCAAACGGTTGAATCTAAGTGTGAGGAAGTGAAAGGGTCGGAAAACGAGGAAATTTTAGCCTCTATTCCTTCCGTCAACCCTTATCCTTCTGATTCTCAGCCTCTTTCAGAGGAAATTCCAACACTCAATTTATCTATCGTTTCTCGAGATCAAACTGTAACCATGACTATGAACAACGCTATTTCTAACAACATCAACCCTCTTTTACAGGCATTCTACCAATATCAACAGAGTCTTGCCAAGGTTCACGAAGAGTACATTAAACATCAATCCCAGAGTTTTCAATCAGTGTTGCAGTTATTCAAACAAAAAGAGATGACAGCAGTTGCTCAAATTGACGAACTCTCTACTCCTGCTGCTGCTTCGGAGAATTCAAAATTTGATCGGCAAAATTCAGAGGTTTCCTCTGTTAGCTTTCCTGATCCTACCCCTTTTAAGTCTGAACCTCAGCCCTTACGGACTCCAGAACCTCAACCTTTAAACACTGCACCTCAACCCTTACCGACTCCCGAACCTGAACCTGTTCACATTTCCCCCATTGTCAACTACTTAGAACCTCGTCAACCCATTGCAGCCATCTCTACACCTGAACCTGTGTCAGAAGTGAGCGAACCTTCTTTAGACTCCATTCAAGATGATGCACTAAGTCAAGCCTTATTAGAGGTTGTCAGTGAAAAAACAGGCTATCCTACGGAAATGTTGGAATTAGAAATGGATTTAGAGGCAGATTTAGGCATTGACTCGATCAAACGGGTAGAAATCATGGGAAGTCTGCAAGAAGCTTTCTCTGGGTTGCCCAAACTTAGCCCTGAAGCATTAGCAGAAAAACGTACCCTAGCCCACATTGTTCAGTATTTGAGGGAGAAAATGATGGTGACAGAAAAAAAAATAGCTTAGTTGTTACCTCTACCCAGTCTAACCATCGAAAACACGGTGATATTGGACGTTATCAAATGAAACTGAAGCCCCTTGCTGCACCTGATTATTGGGATTTTCCCTCAACCCCTGATCAAACCTGTTTGGTGACCGATGATGGTTCATCTACTACTGCCCAAGTTGCTCAAAGTTTGCTAAACCAAGGCTGGCAAGTTGTGGTTCTCAGTTTCCCTCAATTCCTTATTCCTGTGCGTTCTTCTCTTCCTGCGGGGGTTCGACATTTTGTTCTCAATCATTTAAGTGAAGAACATTTACAAGCACAATTGGGAGATATATTTAAAACTTGTGGACTGATCGGCACATTTATTCATTTACATCCTCTCTCTCAGGGGTTTAATCAAGATCAAGAGACTTCAATTAATTCTGATCAAGCGATTGTTAAACAAGTGTTTTTACTAGCCAAACATCTTAAATCTTCTCTGACGCAAGCGGCCAGTCAAGGACGCAGTTGTTTTCTCAGCTTAACCCGTTTAGATGGAGAATTTGGTCTCAGTGGAAAACGAGAATTTAGCCCTATTAGTGGCGGTTTATTTGGCTTAACGAAAACCTTAAATCTAGAGTGGGAATCGGTCTTCTGTCGCGCTCTAGATATTAGTCCCGACTTAGATGAAATGACAACGGCTCAAATTGTTTTAGCTGAATTGCATGATCCTAATAGCTTAATTCAAGAGGTGGGTTATACCCCAAAAGGTCGAATGACTTTGACTTGTGAATTAGCTTCTTTGAGCAGTAATTAGGGAAAAGTTAATAGTTAGAATAAAATTAGCTGGGCGCGAGCATTGCGCCCCTACAGAATTATATTTATTCAAATAAATTACGGTATAAATTCTGATTTTTAGCTAATATATACTAACTATTAAATATCAACTATCAACTATCAATTATCAACTAACACGGTATGTTCCCCATGATTAATGATACTCAACTTAATTCATCTTCGGTGGTTATTGTCAGTGGTGGTGGCCGAGGAATTACGGCTCAATGCGTTATCTATTTGGCGCAACAATATCATTGTAAATTTATTTTATTAGGTCGTTCGCAAATTTTAGATCCTGAACCTGAATGGAGTCTTTCTTGTCAAGATGAATCTGAGTTAAAGAGGCAAATTATGCAACATTTAGCAACTCAAAATGAAAAACCAACTCCGAAAAAAGTTCAAGCACTGTATCAACAACTCTGTCAAAGTCGGGAAATTAAGCAAACCTTATCAGAGATTGAAAAAGTAGGAGGAAAAGCCGAGTATTGCAGTGTTAATGTTACCGATTCACAGCAAGTAAAAGCAACTTTAAGACCGATTATTCAACGTTGGGGAGAGATTACGGGCATTATTCATGGTGCGGGAACGTTAGCAGATAAATTAATTGAAAACAAAACTGAACAGGATTTCGATAAGGTTTATAGTGTCAAAATTGATGGGTTAAATAGTTTATTAGGTTCCCTAGAAGTTAACCGATTAAAATTTATTGCCTTATTTTCTTCTTTTGTTTCATTTTATGGCAATATCGGTCAATCTGACTATTCTTTAGCTAACGAAATTTTGAACAAGTATGCTTATTTACTTCAACAAAAATATCCTAAATGTCATGTGGTTTCTATTGGGTGGGGTCCTTGGGATGGGGGAATGGTGACACCACAGCTTAAACAGTTGTTTGAGCAGCAAAATATTAAGGTTATTCCTCAACAAACAGGGGCGCAAATGTTAGCAGAAGAATTAACCCAAACTCAAGCTAAAACCCCTCAAATTATTGTGATGAGTAACCCTATTTCTCCTTCTCCTAAACTGGTTACACCGCAAAAGCATAGTTACCGTTTATATCGTCGGTTGACGTTACGAGGAAACCCTTTCGTTTATGATCATGTCATCGGGGGAAATGCAGTTTTACCCGCGATGTGTGCCTTAGCATGGATCACTAATAGTTGCGAACAACTTTATCAAGGATATCGTTTTTTAAGTTGTCATAACTATCAGGTGCTTAAAGGAGTTGTCTTTGATAAAAGTTTAGCTAATTTGTATTGTTTGGATCTGACTGAAGTTGATAAAACAGAAGATGAAATTAAATTTGAAGCCTTAATTTGGAGTGAAACCGCTAAAGGAATTCCCCTTTATCATTATCGGGGGATTATTAATATTACTAAACAAGTAATAGCTGAGAGAAAACTTGAGGAAAGTATTCAGACTGTTACGGAATCTTTCCTTAATTTACAACCCTATCAAGCAGGAGTTCTTTTTCATCAGCCCAGATTTCAAGGAATTAAGAAAATCTTAGAAATTAATAAAAACGAACTTGTTTTTAACTGTTACTTACCTCGAATTTCTGCACAAGATCAAGGACAGTTTAGTGTTCAATCCTTTAATTCTTATACGGCTGATCTCTTGTTTCAATGTCTTTTAGTTTGGGTCAGAAAACACTACAATTCTGGTAGTTTACCCCTAAAACTAAATGAGCTTGAGCAGTTTAGTTCCCTCCCTTTTAATCAAGAATTTTGGATCAAATTATCCATTAATGAACATAGTGATACTAAGGTAATTGCTAATGCACTTGCTTATAATTCTCAAGGGAAAATTTATTTAGAAGCAAATAATATGGAGGTTACTTTGAGTTCTTGTCTTAATGTTTTGTTTCTTAACAATACGGTGAATTCATCGAATACTGTTTGCTTGTAATTTTTTCTCAATTGATACCCTATTTACATTTTCACAGGAGATATTATGAAACCTTCCAAATTAGCGATCGCTGGACTAAGTGGCTTCTTTAATCAACTGTTAACCAGTCAACAACTATCAGCTTTAATTTATCAAGGAAACTCCCTTGATTATTCTAACAAACCGATTAGTGATCATTCTTGGTCTATCTTATCAAAGATGTCTGATCAAGGGTTAAAAGATTGTACTTGTAAGATAGGAAAAAAAGTCGCTTTAATTACTGCTAATAATATTAGCAACAATCAAGAAACTGAGCTTAAAAATATTAGTTATCAATTGGAAAGATTATGGAATTGTTCCATTGTTCCCTTTCAATTAACCCAAGGATCTGATTCTTTATTAAAGTCTCTCGAATTAGCCCAAATTCTCTTAACCGCCAAAGAAGTTGATACAGTTATTATTAGTGCGCTTAATAGGAATTGTGAGTCTATTATTGGCGGAGCTTTAATCCTCAAAGATTATGAAACAATCCCCAACAATAATAATACGCTTTTTTACGGGATTATTGATAGCTTTAGTAAAATAGTTAACCCCTTATCTTCTCCATCAGTTGCGATTAAACAAAGTTGTCAGCAAGCATTTAAAAATGCTAAGATTCACCCCTCAAATATTGGTTATTTAGCTGTTTCCTCAAGAGAGATAGATCAAGGGTTATTAGAAGCTTATTATGCTAATCATAATAACCTAACTTGTGCAGTTGGAACAGTCCAAGAGAATAATAATAACTTAGGGATAACTGAAGATTTAATTAGCTTAATTAAAACAGCACTTTGCTTAAAAAATCGTTATCTTCCTGCTGCCGATCAACTGTTAACTTCTAATCTTACTCAAGAATGGCAAAATAGTTCTTTTTATCTACCTGATGTATCACTTCCTTGGTTTCTTGAAAAAGGACAAGAAAAACGCTATGCTGCGCTTAATTTAGTCAATCAAAATAATACTTATAGTCATTTAATTTTATCGGAAGCAACTCCTCAAAGTACACCCAATAATGGCTATTTACCCTATGCACCATTTTATCTATTTCCCCTCGCTGGAAATGATAGTTCATCTTTACAAAGTCAGCTTGATAACTTAACCCATAGTATTGAAAACAGTTTCTCCTTACCCCATCTTGCCAAAGAGAATTTTATTCAGTTTCAACAGAATTCTCAGTCTCCTTATGTTGTAGCAATTGTTGGGAATAACAAAGAAGCTTTGCAAAAGGAAATTAAACAGGCTAAAAAAGGAATTGATAAAGCCTTTCATACAGGAAAGCCGTGGAAAAGTCCCCAAGGAAGTTATTTTACCCCTAAACGGTTAGGAAAAGTGGGTAAAGTCGCTTTTGTTTATCCTGGTGCGTTTAACTCCTATTTAGGAATGGGAAGAAATCTTTTTCAATTATTCCCTAAATTATGGGAGAGAGCAGAGAGTTTAATTAGTGATCCTGCTACCTTTTTTCAAGCAAACTCTCTTTATCCTCGCCGTCAATCTCCCCTTTCTAAACAAGACTTAGAAACCCTAGAAACTCAATTCATTGCTAACCCTTTATCTCTCTTAGAAACGGGAACGGGTTTTGCGGTTTTATTCACCGAAATTATGCAGAAATATTTCAAGATTAAACCTGATGCTGCCTTCGGTTATAGCATGGGAGAAAGTACCATGATGTATTCATTAGGAGTGTGGCCAAATGCGGATCAAGGAAGTCAATTTGTTCATTCTTCTCCCCTATTTAAAACCCGTTTAATGGGAGCTAAACAAGCCGTTGCAGAATCTTGGGGTCAACCGATAGATGAAAATTCATGGAGTAGTTATGTTTTAATGGCTACAGCTGAAGCAGTTCAGGAATGTCTAAAAACAGAAAGTAAGGTTTATTTAACCCATATTAATACCCCTCAAGAAGTTGCGATCGCAGGAGATTCTCAAGGTTGTTTACGGGTGATTGAAAAATTACAATGTGATCGGTTTCGTTCGCCTTCTGATATGGTTTTACATTGTGAAGTTATGCAATCAGAATACAATGAGTTTCTTAAGCTAAATACGGTGACAATAGGAACACCACCTGATACTATTTTTTATTCCTCTTCTCATTATGATTCTCTGGCCTTAGAACAAGAGAAAATTGGTGAGCATTTAAGTCAAGGAATGTGTCAAATGTTAGATTTTCCTCGCTTAATTGAACGCACTTATCAAGACGGGGTAAAAATTTTTCTAGAATTAGGATCAGGAGGAAGTTGTTCTCGTTGGATATCGGAAACTCTTGGTCAAAAAGAGCATCTTGCATTGTGTATTAATCGTCGAGGTGCTGATGATTTAGCGACCATTATTAAGATGTTAGCACAATTAGTCAGTCATGGGGTAGAACTAGACTTATCCCCTCTTTATTTAACAGATGAAGCAGAAACCTTAGAGGCGATTTTTAAGACAGTGTTAACCACAGCACCCAAAGCTAATATTGAACCCCAAACTGAGCAACAAAATTCAATTATTCGAGAAAATACTGCTTCTCAAAAAGTCGCTGCTTTAGTCGCTTCTTCTACTCAACTTCTTTCCCAAGTTCCAACCATTTCTACAGTTGATCATTTAAGAACAAGCGTTATTTCTTCTCATCCTAAAACCGTTAGACCTTGTTTATTTGATCAACCTGAGATTCTCGAATTTATTGAAGGTAAAGTCTCTAAGGTTTTTGGTCAAGAATATGAACCCATTGATCATTATACCCAACGAGTCAGAATGCCGTCTCCTCCCTTTTTGTTCGTCAGTCGGGTGACTCAATTAGAAGGAAAATTAGGTGATTATAAATCAGGTTTCATCGAAACAGAATATGATGTACCAGAAGATGCTTGGTATGCAGTAGATGGTCAATTAACGGTAGGAATTTGTAAAGAAGCCGGCCACGGACTCCTGATGCTATTAAGTTATATCGGGACAGATTTTGAAAATCAAGGAAAACGCTCTTTCCGTTTATTAGATTTATCTGCAACCTTCTTATTTGAACAACCTGAAAATGTTAAGTTGTTACGGTGTCGAGTTAAGATCACCTCTTCGGTTAAAACTGATGATAGCTTATTAATTTTCTTCCAAGGAGAGGTGTTAATTGGGGATCAAGTTTGGATGAAACTTCATGACGGTTGTGCTGGACTCTTTTCTGATGAAGAATTAGAAAAAGGACAGGGAATTGTGCTAAAAGAGGCTGAAGAAAAAGAAAGAAACTTGATTAAAAGACAACAGTTTACTCCTCTTTTAACTTGTTCTAAGTCATTCTTTAAAAAAGAAGAACTTCTTAATCTAAGTCAAGGCAATATTGAGGCTTGTTTAGGGAAAAACTATCAACAAAATGGCTTAAATTCTTCCCTCAGATTACCCCCAGAAAAACTCTTAATGTTAGAGAAAGTGATGATGGTAAATCCTCAAGGAGGAATAGCTGGACTAGGGTTAGCAGTGGGAGCAAAACAGATCACTCCTGAGGACTGGTATTATTCTTGTCATTTTAAAAATGACCCCACTTTACCGGGGAATTTAATGATTGAAGGAAGTATCCAACTGGTGCAATTTTATTGTTTATGGTTAGGGTTACAAACTCACAGGAAAGATGCTCGTTTTCAGGTGATTCCTAATCAAACCCAAGCAGCCCGTTTTCGGGGACAAGTGACTCCCCAACATGGAACTTTAATGTATCAAATGGAGGTGTTAGAAATTGGACTTTCTCCTCAACCTTATCTTCTGGCTAATGTGGATGTTATTTTTGGCGGAAAAACCATTGCTACTATTAAAAATATTGGTGTTCAACTGGTAGAAAAAACAGACACCATTCCCAGTATTTTCCCACCCATTGAGTCAGGAACATTCCCCCATATTTCCCAATTATCAAAACAGTCATCGGTTTTATTTAATGAAAACCAATTAAAAACCTTTGCTAAAGGATCAGTGGCTGCCTGTTTGGGATCAGAATTTGACATTTATGAAAATCGTCAATCGGTTCGTTTACCTAACGGGGAGTTTCAGTTAGTCAGTCGGGTATTAGACATCGAAGGTAAACGTCATGAATTGCAAAAACCATCGGAAATTATTACCGAATTTGATGTCAAAGAAAATGCTTGGTTTTATAACCATAATGCCTATCCCACTTTGCCCTACTGTACTTATATTGAAATTGCCGGTCAACCTTGTATTTTCTTAGGGGTTTATATGGGAGCAACTTTATTATTCCCAGAAGATGATCTTCATTTTCGTAATTTGGATGGACAGGGAACAATTCTCAAAGAAATTGACCTCCGTAATAAAACCATTACGGATAAAGTTCGTCTCCTTTCTACCACCGCTATTCAAGGGGCAATTATTCAAAAGTTTGAGTTTGAGTTATCTTGTGAAGGTGAGCCTTTTTATCGGGGAAATATGGTCTTTGGAGACTTTAGCACAGCCGTGTTAGCGAATCAAGTGGGACTTGATGGTGGAAAACGTCTTAAACCTTGGTATCAACTGAATAATTTATCCGATTTAACCCTACAGGAAATTAATTTACAAGATTCCTTAACTCACCAAAACTTCTATTCAGTAAATCCTGAAAAACCCCACTATCGTCTTTCTCAAAATTATCTTGATTTTATCGAAAAAGTTTTCCTAATTGAAGATGGGGGTAAGTATCAAAAAGGATATATTTATGCCAGCCAATCAATTACTCCCGAAGATTGGTATTTTCCCTTCCATTTCTATCAAGATTCCGTGATGCCTGGTGCCTTAGGCGTTGAGTCTATTCTTCAAGCTATGCAAACTTATGCGCTGCAATTAGACTTAGGCAAATCTTTCAAAAATCCTCGCTTTGGTCAAGCCATTAATCATCAAATCACCTGGAAATATCGAGGACAAATTACACCCGAAAATCGTTTAATGTCTTTAGAAGTGCATATTTCCGATATTCGAGTCGAAGATGATGTAATCACAATTATCGGAGATGCCAGTCTTTGGAAAGAAGACTTAAGAATTTACGAAATTAAAGACATCGCCCTGTGTCTATTAGACAGTGAAGAGTGAACAGTTAACAGAGACCAGTGTATCTCGACTACTCGGTTAGTGCATTAACCATCGAATTGGGATAACCCCAGTTACCAGTGAATAGTAAACACCCATCTTTCTTTTCCGTCAGTTTAAAGTCAACAACAATGGAGAAATAAACCCCATGTTAACTAGCCATAACCCTCTTACTAGCTCCCCTAAACCATCTATCTCCTTTGATAGTGAAGGAATTCGAGAAAAATTAGCCAATTTAGAGCAGCCTTGTTATGTATATGTCAAAAATAACCAGATAGGACTTTCTCACGAACCTAATGCTGATATACTGCCCCGTAGCATGATTAATGCCCTATCACCCCAACAATTAGGCGATCGCGCTTTTTGTGACTTTCATGGTTTAGACTATGCTTATGGGGCGGGTGCAATGGCCGGGGGTATCGCTTCCGAAGATTTGGTGATTTCTCTGGGAAAAGCGGGATTTTTAGCCAGTTTTGGGGCAGCCGGGTTAGTTCCCCAACGGGTTGAAAAAGCCATTCACACCATTCAAGAAGCTTTACCCAATGGACGATATGCCTTCAATTTAATCCATAGCCCCTCAGAGGAAGCCCTAGAACGGGGTTCAGTGGAACTTTACCTCAAATATGGGGTAAGAACTGTTGAAGCCTCTGCTTACCTGGATTTAACCCCCCATATTGTCCGTTACCGAGCATCAGGATTACATCTAAATTCTCAAGGCGATATTGAAACCCAAAATAAGATCATTGCCAAAATTTCTCGGACCGAAGTTGCTCAGAAATTCTTAAAACCTGCTCCCCCTAAACTGCTGAAAGCTTTAGTTGAACAGGGACAAATTACAGCCTTACAAGCAACTTTAGCTGAAAAAGTTCCTTTAGCCGATGATATAACCGTTGAAGCTGACTCTGGTGGTCACACAGATAATCGTTCTTTGGTTTGCCTTCTCCCTTCTATTATTGCCTTACGCAATGAGATTCAACAGCAATATCAGTATGAGCGTTCTATTAGAGTGGGGGCTGCTGGTGGGATTAGTACTCCAGAATCAGCCTTAGCGGCCTTTATGATGGGAGCGAGTTACATTATCACAGGTTCGGTGAATCATGCTTGTATTGAAGCGGGAACATCTGAACATACCAAACAATTACTTGCCCAAGCAGCAATGGCCGATGTGGTAATGGCCCCTTGTGCTGATATGTTTGAAATGGGGGTGAAAGTTCAACTCTTAAAACGGGGAAGTTTATTCCCCATGCGCGCGCAAAAATTATATGATTTGTATCAAACTTATGAGGGAATTGATGCCATTCCGACCGAGGTTCGTCAAACCATAGAAAAGCAAATTTTCCAAAAACCATTAGAGGCCGTTTGGCAAGAAACCCTTGCTTATTTTCAAGAGCGAGATCCCGAACAAATTGAACGAGCAAATAATAATCCTAAACGGAAAATGGCTTTAATTTTTCGCTGGTATTTAGGGCTTTCTTCTCGTTGGGCAACCAGTGGACAGCCACAACGAACAATGGATTATCAAATTTGGTGTGGTCCGGCGATGGGTTCATTTAACGATTGGGTTCGAGGAACTTATTTAGAATTTTCCGAAAATCGTCAAGTGGTGGATGTAGCAACTCATATCATGCGCGGTGCAGCTTATCTCTATCGTCTGCAAAGTCTGAAGTTACAGGGGGTTAATCTTCCGTCTCCCTATCATTTTTATCGACCCACGCCTCTTTAAAAACCCCCTTATGAACCTTGTGCTGGAATTTTCCCATGATGACTAAAAATGCCAATTCTCCCTTTTCTGTTGGACTTCCCGCCCTTTATTTAGTGGCCTTTTTATCGGGAATTTCCCTAGGGTTATTTAACCCCTTTGTTTCTACCCTTATGAAAGAAAAGGGTTACGACAATATTGTTATTGGGGCAAATTCTACTCTTTACTTTTTTGTCATTGCCGCAGGAACACCAATTGTGGCTAGTATTCTTCGCCAAATTGGATTAAGAAAAACCATGATGTTAGGATTCCTTTTAATGGGAATAACTGCACCTCTATTTGCCTTTACTACTCAATTATCTCTTTGGTTTATCATTCGTGGCGTTATGGGTTTGGCCTGTTGTTTATATCTGATTTCTGGACAAACCGCTATTAACTATTTTTGTAATGATCAAAATCGAGCCATGGTTAATGGTTTAGATGCTTTAGCTTTTAGCTTAGGTTTTGGTATCGGTCCGATTATGGGAGCAGTCGCCTATAATCTTTCTCCTAAGATCACTTTTTTATTAGGAAGTGGCTTGATTTTAAGTGGAATTGTTGTTGTCTTTTTTGGATTACCAGAGAAAACGGTTAAGTTTCAAAAGCCCAATTTTAGCATTATTCAAAAGCTCAAACTTCCCCTACAAGGAGCTTTTGCTTATGGCTTCAGTGTTGCCACCTTAGTTTCTCTTTATCCACTTTTTTTACTCGAACAAAACTATGGTATTGAGCGCATGGGTTTAATCTTTGGCTTGTTTATTTTAGGCGGATTAATTTCAACCGTTCCTATTACTCATTTAGCCGATAAGATGGGTAAAGTTAAGGTTTTAGTCGGTAGTGTAATTATTGTAATTGTTTCAGTTTTTGGCTTATCTTTAATCGAAAATCCCATGATTACCCCCTTTTTAGCTTTTGTCTCTGGGGTAGGAATGAGTCCCATTTTTCCCTTATCATTAGCCCTGATTGGTTCTACCGTTACCCTTAATGAATTATCCTCCGGGAGTGCTGTCTTTACCTCAATTTATAGTGCAGGTTGTACCGCCGGTCCCATTCTATCAGCTATTGTCATGACCATGATGGGAACTCGGTATATCTTCTCATTAATGTTAGTCATTTTTGTCTTATTTTTGCTGAGTTTAAGTCAGTCCCAAAAGTCCCATCCTGACTATCAACATTCTTCGGAGAATAGTTAGGAAAGTTTCTTGAATTTTAACCACACTAATTAACCCCATTCACAATTTATTCAAGGACAAAATCATGGAAAAATTAGCAATCATTGGTTCGGGTATTTCTGGCTCTCCCATCGCCTATTATCTTCAAGATCAATATGAGGTTGATGTCTATGAAAAAAGTAGTCGTGTCGGCGGTCATGCTCACACCTTAGATTTGGATGAAGATGGTCAACGGATTTCTTTTGATACGGCTTTTGTGGTTTGTAATAAACCTAATTATCCCAACTTGATGAAATTTTTTGCTGATTTAGGAGCAGAGACTCAAGATCATTTAGGCGGATTTAATTTTTATAATTTGGATACTGGAATGCAGTTTAATTCCCTAGATCTAGAACTGCCGATGGAAGAATTCGCTCGTCAGCAACCTTCAGAATTAGTCGCTTGTTATCAAGAAGCTAAACGTTTTTTTTTAGAAGCACGGGCTGATTTTTGGGAAGGAAAAACGAGAATTTCTATGCAAGAATATCTAGATAAAAATAACTATAGCCAAGCCTTTCGAGATAACTTTGTCATGCTAATGGGGTCAGCCGTTTGGTCAATTCCTACTGATTTATTAATGGAGTTTCCCGCTTCAACTTTTATCAGCTTTTTTATGACTCATGACCAAGGCGGTTTAGGGGGAAAAACGGTCGAATGGCAAACCGTTAAAGGGGGAAGCAGTCGTTATGTTGAAAGGGTCAAAGATGCTTTAAAGAAACCCATTCGCACTGAACAAGAAGTGATTTCCGTTAAAAAAAGAGAAGACGGAAAAGTAACGATAAAAACGACCACAGATGAAGAAGTTTATGATAAGGTGGTTATGGCTACTCACGCTGATCAAGCATTAGGAATACTTGCTGAACCAACTGAAT
This sequence comes from Microcystis sp. M53602_WE12, assembly GCF_030065455.1. NCBI lineage: Bacteria > Bacillati > Cyanobacteriota > Cyanophyceae > Chroococcales > Microcystaceae > Microcystis > Microcystis sp. M53602_WE12. The sequence continues at coordinate 40,495 of NZ_JASJFB010000052.1, forward strand.
TAGAACAAAACATCTTAGGCTGTTTTAAGTATAATGAAACCGCCGTAACTGTTCACACTGATCCAGTTATTATGAACCCCGATCGCAGTAAATGGCAATCCTGGAATTATGGGCAAGTAACTAAAGAAGGAAAGCTTTATACTTATGTCACTTATTATGCCAATAAAGTACATAATTTTACCGCCAAGAAAGATTATTTTGTTTCCTTAGATACCCCCCCCATCGCCATTGATGAAGATAAAATTATCCGCATTCTTAAGTATCGACATCCAGCTTATGACATGAATACTCTAGAGGCGCAAAAACAAATTTATCAACTCAATGAAACTGGCCCTATTTACTTCTCAGGGACATATTTCCACATCAAAAAACGAGGCATTGATTCCTATGGCTTTCATGAAAGTGGCATCGGTTGTGCGGTTGAATTAGTTGAACATTTGAAAAAAGGATAATGTTTGGCAAAATACAGAATCAATAATCAGCAACTATACTCAAGTATTTTTCTTGACTCTTTTGAGTAAATTTAACTACAGCTAACTGTTAGTTTCTTAAAAGAAGTTGAAAAATTCTGCTCTTTGCTGAAACCTCCTTTAGGATAGAGAAAACATTCTTGACTACAAACTCTAAAAAATTGACACAGGAGATTTAACAATGAACTCAAAACATCTAGCAACTCTATTAGGATTAACCTCTGTAATCGCTCTTAATCCTGTTCTTCCCGTTAAAGCTGAACCCGTTATTTATATTGAAACAGGGGGGAAAGACAGTCTTCACTTTGATCCTAATGTACTAGCCGTGTTGGAAAGTATTGGTTTATCTTTGGCATCGGTTGAGAATACTGATACTCCCGCACAGGGATATGATTATGCTTTTGATATTCTTCCTCCAAGTTATGACCCTAATATAAGAGGAACGGATTGGGTATTTAGTTACGATGGAGAAACAGATAATTATGAGGCGATTAGTGGAACAACTGAATTGACTGGAAGTGTCTTTTTCAACGTTGATCAAACTAAACTTAATCTTCCTCCTGTGTTCGAGATCGGGGATTTTTCTGCCTTCTTTGAAGTTAATACCGATCCCAATATTCCTGAGCCTTACTTTGTTTTTGTGAGAGATACAGCCAACACAGGTCTTCCAGTTTTTAGCACCGTAGCACCCGGCTTACCTAATGTTGATTTGGTCAATAATACTTGGATTCTAGAACCTTTAGGAATTCTTTTAACGAAAGAGTTTAGTGATTATTTAATAGCAGCAGGAGCAACACAATCGGTTGAAGGATTACAAGTTGCTGTAGCCAGAGGAGATCGTACTTTTATTCCTTTTGCTACTTCTGTTCCCGAACCTACGAATCTTGTAGGAATTTTTTCGATTGCTGGCTTAGGGTTAATTATGAAGCTCAAAAAGTCGGTTTAGTTAACCTCTGCATAACTAGAGGGCTCTCTTGGGTTTGGTGGGTAAAATGTGTTCTAAGATACAGTCCTGCTGGCGAGCGAGTGGAAGGAACCACAGAGACACAAAGGACACAGAGATCGATCACTCCTATATAAGTTAAACTTATCACACAAAGAATAAGAGAGCCACTAGAGTTGTTGTGTAATAATTAGAAAAGCTTGAATCTCTGCCACAATCGAGTGTTTAGTAATTTTAAACTATAATTTCTGTCACTCCACTCAATTAAAGTAAGAGATTCAGCCGTTTTGATTGTTACTTTGCAACAACTCTAATGATTACTTGTCATTTTGCTATATAGGGAAATTGTTCATGAATTCTTTGTTTTCATCTATTGGATTAGCATTAATTGCAACCACTTCTGCAATGTTCGTTCCTGTAACTACTATAGCAGCGACGTTTGACTATAGCCCATCTTCCGCACTTCTTAACATTCAATTGATAATTTTTACTAATACATTGCTTACAACCCATTGCCAGTAAGGATTATAGCTACAATGATGGATTTTTATCAAGGTGAAGAATTGTAATTGGTTTTCTCAGAAAAAATCAATTATTGAAAATAGTTCTTAATAGTATTCTCTACAATGACAGTTTTTCGTAAAAACATCTTGGGGAATGTAAAAACATATAAAAATATATGAAGATGTGCGGAATGTCGGCTATAGTAAACTACAGTTAATTTCAACACGACCTATTGAATCTAATCATGTTCTCAGCTTTTTTGGTGATCAAGCACAAAATGAGGGGTTTTTAGCTTTTGCGAATGCAGATTATTCTGCACCAGATGCTGGTCATACAGGAGGACGAGAATTAAATGCAGGAACAACCTCTTATTATACGGCTGGTCGAGAAACTAATTTAATTGCTAGTGGAGCAACTCGTTCAGCAAGCTTGAATGGAATAACTGGTTTTTCTAATTTCTTGAATTATCTAGACACTAATAATATTGCCATAGATAATTTAGGAATTAGCTATGGTCCTAAAGTGGGAAAAGATATTACAACAACTTGGAATTTAGGAGATGATGAATTCGGTAAAGATTGGTTTTTTACCAAAGATGGGGAAGTTGAAATCGAAGAGCTAATTTATCGAGCCAATCCAGATGATGTGGAGATATTTTTGTCATTAGGAAATACCAAAATTGTTAGTTTTGGTTATTCTCCTAATTATTTTATTTCTACTAACGAAATAGATGGAAATATTGTATTTGGACGTAATCTTCTACTGCTCGATCCAGTACGAGCTTTTAAGGAATCTGGTCTAGATTCTTTAGAATCAGGGTTAGCAGATGCTTTTTTAGAAGATGTTAATGCTGCTGGCGGTTGGGTACAACTTTTCTCTGATGGAGTCGTCAATCCAGCCACTGATGTTACCTTTACTATCGAGAATGGTTATCGAGTTTTAACCGTCTCTTTTCCTTTGGAATTAAGGGCTGTGGGTGTACCTGAACCCAGTTCACTATTGGGATTATCTCTATTAGGATTAGGTGCTATTATCTATCGTTGCTGGCGAGTTTTCTAATTGATTTCAATGAAGCTTAATTAACTTAACTCGCTTTTTCTCAGCAGGAAACAAAGAATCTACAAATTGTGCCAAAGATTCTCCATTTTGCTGAGGAATTTACCATTTTAAACTAGATATAGATGATGTCTAGATAGGGTTGGCTGAATAAATCTAAAAACCTTGTTGGATAATATTTTTAGGCTTTTTTGAAATCAAAAAGTGCCAGCCATTGGAGGGATCGGGGGGGAAATTTAGGCTCTTCTCGACTTTCTGTGATAATTTTTGCTTATGGAATCGTGAAATGTTTACTGAGAAAGACTTTTGGGACTATTTTTCTGAAGAAACTATCATTATAGACCTCATTTCCACACAGAAACCAGAAGAGCCAAATTTAGGCACTTTTTCCCTGAAAATTAGGTAATTGACCCCCTGAAAATCGGTAAAACCCTACACCCTATCCCCCACACCCCACACCCTACCCCCACCGAAAAACTTTTTCAGCAGACCCTAAATGCAAGGCTGGGGAGACAAATCCCAATCCGTTCAGGATAATCGCTTTCACGACTTGCCCAGCTGTGACAATTTCTCCTGGAACCCATTGATACTTGTTCGTTAATAATTTCAACGATTCCTATTTCATCTATAATTCCAGCTACTAATCCTAGATGGTCTAGATTTTTAACTTGAATTTCTGTTGATTAAGTCATGGTCGAACAGCCCACTCGCCTCAGTTTTCCAAGAATATGACGGTTAAAAACGGCGATTTAACTCAATTGAGGTAAATTACCGAAAAAATGCCGATCATCAACCTTAATTCTCAAAAACTGGTTTAAAATTGATTCATAATTTCCATATAAATATGTTCTAACTGTACGGTCTGACGGGCGATAGAATCAATATTAATGCCGTCGAATGCCCGAATAATCTCGCTTAATTCTAGGTGTTCATCTAACCAAAAAGCTAAATCTTTGCCGTAAAATTTGGGAGTAAATCCTAATTGTTTACCTCGATTTATGGCCGCTTCTTGATCCTGGGTATCCATGATAATAATTTCTTTCGCAGGAATGTGCTGACGCAGCTGATTTAAATTACCTTCGGCAATAATACGACCTTGTTTTAAAATGCCGATACGTTGACAGAGACGCTGTGCTTCATCGAGGAGATGGGTAGTTAATAAAATTGTCATTCCCTGGCGCCGTAATTCTCCGATTAAATCCCAAATTTCATAACGAGATTCGATGTCTAAACCAGTAGTTGGTTCATCGAGAATTAATAATTTTGGCTGATGAACAATAGCCACGGCAATATTCATCCGGCGCTGCATTCCACCGCTTAAAGTTTCCACCGGACTACGGGCGCGATCAAGCAAATTTACTGCGGATAAACTGGCTTTAATCCGATGACGACGCTGGGGGCGATCGAGTCCATAAATCTGAGCAAAAAAGTTGAGATTTTCCTCACAAGTAAGGGATTTGTACAATAAATTTTCTTGCGGTGCAACCCCAATTAATTCTTTAGTAACTCTAGAAATTGGCAAATAATTAAAGGTAATTTCTCCCGATGATGGTTTCAATAAATTACAAATTAAATTAATAGTGGTGGTTTTTCCCGCACCATTGGGACCGAGTAAACCGTAAATTTCCCCCGCTTCAATATGAAAGTTTAATTGATCTAATACTAAGCGTCTTCCGTAATTTTTTTTGACATTATTAATAGTCAGCATTTTTAATAAAGTAACAAGGATAGTCAGGATTTTTTAAGCCATCAGCCGTCAGCTAGGTAATAGAACAAATGACATGGAAATTGGCTAATTAGGGTTTGCTGAATAAATATAAAAACCTTGTTGGATAAGGCTTTTAGACTTTTTTTCCCTGAAAAAGTGCCTACCATTGGAGTGATTGGGGGGAAAATTTAGGGATTTTTTCCCCGAAAATTAGGTAATTGA